>CAXGOF010000192.1:0-3435 GCA_964011335.1 uncultured bacterium | reverse complement strand
CCAGAAACAAAATATCTCTCGGCATCCGTGCGTACTGCAGGTGGCATGAAAGTTTTTGAAGGTGGTGATTTGTCGCTCGCCTGTGACCCAGCTGATTGGCAAGAGGCCACTACGCAGGCCTATGTCGCTTTGCGTGTGGCACTGAACTTTGGTTTCCAAGATGTCGAGCTCGATGAAGTGCGAGCAAACTTGCAGCGTTCGCTGAACGAAGCTGTGGCACGCGAGGCTACGGCTCCCAGCTCCGGATTGCGCGAAGCTATCTTGTTGGAAATAGAAGATGGCCAGGTGCCCACAGATGCGGCTTACGATTTAAAAATGTACAGCCCGGTTCTCGAAGCTTTGACTGTCGAAGATTGTCTCGATGCTTTACGTAACAATTGGCGCGATGGTGTGTTGTCTATTACTGCTGCTGGCAACCTCGAGCTGGAAGATGCAGCAAAGCATTTCTACCAAGTTTATGCCGACGCACGTAAAGTTGAAATCGAGCGCCCAGTAGACAAGAACATCAAGGCTTTTGCCTACACATCCTCAGCTGAAAATGCTGGTAAAGTCGTGTCGCAAAATAAAATTGAAGACCTTGATATGTGGATTGTAGAGTTATCGAACGGTGTTCGTCTAAATATCAAAAAAACCGATTTCGAGGCCAACCAAATCCTAATTACTTCTCGCTTAGGCGAGGGCAGTTTGGCGGTGCCTAGCGGTAAGGAGATTGTTGCAGCTGTCGCAGGTTTCGCGTATAGTGGCGGTGGGCTAGCGGAGCACAGCGTCGACGATATGCGCCGCTTATTTGCTGGCAAAGAAGTTGGTACTGGTCTAGAAATTGGTCAGGATGCATTCGGCTTCTCTGGTCAAACGACAGGTGAAGATTTGCTGTTGCAGTTCGAACTAATGGTCGCTTCAATCGAGCACCCTGGCTACCGCAGCGACATGCTTGATATGATAAAGAAGCAGTTGCCATTAATTTACCAACAACTCGAGCACAGTATTCAAGGGCCATTAGCATTCGATTTCGTGCCCGCTGTGCTTGAAGGCTATTTGCGTAGCTCCATTCTTGGTCTCGACTTCATGCCACCACGCGAGGAATTGGCTGCTGTGAATATGTCGCAAATAGAAGAATTGCTTGCTCCTTTGCTCAAAGATGCTCCGCTTGAAGTAACCGTAGTCGGTGATGTCGATGTTACGCAAGTCATTGAATACGCGGCTCAAACTTTTGGTGCAATGCCTGCTCGCCGGGACGCTGTCGATATGTCGGCCGCTTCCAAAGGTGTAAAAATTAAGCCAGGTGTCATTCTCGAGCGCAGTATCGATACTGCCGATGAGAAGGGGAGCCTACTGGTGTTCTTCCCGACCAGCGATGGCTTCGATGATTCACGTCGTCGTAATATTTCATTCTTGGGCAAAGTAGTTGACGATCGTTTGCGCCTAGAAGTTCGCGAGCGCTTGGGCGCAGCTTATTCACCCGGGGCAGGTGGTATGTCGTCAACTGTCTTTGAAGGCCTTGGGGCGATTAAAATCCAGGCTGCTGGGGACCCTGCGGATATGCAAGTGCTTATCGATGCCTGTCTCGGGGTTGCTCAAAAATTGGCTGAAAACGGCATTACCCAAGACGAGGTCGATCGTTTGGCCGAGCCGTTGCTTAATCAGGTTCGCGATGCAATGCGGACCAACAGCTTCTGGTTATCAAACATTAACACCGCGCAATCAGACGCAGAAGGCTTGCACAGCTTGCGTACTATCGAAGAATTTTACGCCAATATCTCAGTCGAAGATTTGTCGGCATTGGCCGCAGAATACTTGCAGCCAGCTAAGGCGAGTTACTTAGTGGTAACTCCAAATTCAGCAACAGAATAAGGGTAGTCTTTTTTCCATAACTACTCTTGGGTCTAGAGGCTTTGGGCAACCAGGGCTTCTAGGCCCGTTGCATTGATGTAACCGTTTTAGATGGCCTACTCAAGCTTAAGATTTCGCGCAAAGCGCTGAACTATTTCCGCTATTAGCTTCTGTGGCATGTTAGACTTTGCGCATGATTACTTTCATCATGTCACTTTGTAGCTTGCAGATGCTTGGGGCGTTGCCTCAGGCCCAAGAGCTGAGTTACTCGCAGCTTCTCAGTCAAACATATGATTTGCGTCACCTGTGTGAGCTACCAGCTGCCGACGAGCGCAGCGAGCAGTTACGCTTGGTCGTTGAAGCCGGCCAGCTCGAATATGAAATTACTGGCCCAGCTGTGGTAACCCGTCTTTTTATTGATGCTACAGCGGGCAAAATAAACCTCGATTTTGCTGAAGACAGTTTCGCTATGGATCTGTCAGACACCAGCAAACTGGCAGCTGCGCCATTAATCGTTAACTACGGTAATGCAACTTCAATGACGTTGCCACTGACTATTGCAGCGAACGCAACTTTACGAGTAAGTGCTTCTGCCGCAAGCTATGTTGAATTAGATACCTGGTATCCAGGGTCTGCGTATTCTCTGCCAGACAGCAGCAATAAATTCTTGCGCACTCAACGCGATAAGATAAAGCGAACAATTGAGGTGTTTGTGAACAACCAACACCCCGTTACGATGCTAAGCCCAAACCCTCAGAAAATTGGGGCCACTTATTATCGGTCTAAAGAGATGCCGCCGTCAACCACCAATGGTGAGTTCCGGTGGTTGCTTCGTGGCTCAGGGATAGTGCGTTGGTTCGAACTAGAGTTTGTGCATAAAGTCGCGCCTGCTAAGACCGTCGAGCTCTTGCGCTCTTTGGTCCTAAAAATCGAGCATGGCTGCGAGTCTATCGGTGACGAAGGAACCACTGTTGCTGAAATACCTCTTGGAGATTTTTTCTCTGCCTATTACGATGCCTCCGCTAATAACAATTATTTTTTAGGGTATAACGAGGAGTCACAAAAATTTTATTGCCGACTACCGATTACGTTTAAGAAAAATTTGCGCTTATCTATTGTCAGCGACATCCCCGGGATGTCCCGATTGAGGATGATCGCCGGAGTCGATATGATGGATCCTAAGACTGTGCCGGCACTTACATTGCGCTCTAACTTTGTCCGTGCAGTTGGCAGTGGTTCTGCAGAGTCGGCGCAATTGAATGTTAAGGGTGCAGCTCGCTTGATTGCATCGATGTTTTCCTTTACATCTCCGAGCAGCTCTCAAGTTATTCAAGACCAAGATTTTGGATTCGCCTCCGCAAGTTCCTTGCCGGATTTGACTCACGGCGAGCAAATATTGCGCCGCGAGGGTCCTGGTGTGTTTGGTAATAACAGTTTTATGCGTTGGTATCTAAGTGCGGCGCCGTCGTCAGCAACGGAGCTCTCCTACAACCCGGCGCTTAAGTTGGCAGATGATGAAAAGACAAACTACTGCCTCAGTACTTGGTGGTTCGGTAGCCTCGACGCGAAGGTTGCTGGCGCAGTCACTTACCCACAGGCCCAGCG
>CAXGOF010000191.1:0-3468 GCA_964011335.1 uncultured bacterium | reverse complement strand
TACCCACAGGCCCAGCGCTTGCATGCAGACAATCCGTTACCTACTTTCTTTGTCGTTGATGGTGCAAATGAAGCAGAGCACATTGCTAAGCCACGCATGTCAACGGGCTCGACCATTGAAGTCGTGTTGGTAGATTCTTCTTATGAAGTAAGCAGCCTCCAATTCGCTAAATGGGTGCCATCCGCGCCGAATCAGGCGATATTGTTTGACTACAGTATCACCGAATCAGGCCAGTATAGCTTCGAAGTGCAGTTGATGATGGGTCCTAGCTTCGGCAAAGTTCAGGTCTTGATTGACGGAAAGGCTACTGGCGAAGTAATTGATTGTTACTCTGATGATGTAGGTACGAGTGGTTTGATAGCGGTAGGTTCCGTGCGCATGATGGCACGGAATTCCCATGTTCTAGGGTTTCGTAGTGTCGATAAAAAAACAATTGGCATTGACTGCTACATTATTAAAAAACTGTAATAAGATGACTAGCGCATACCAAAAAATGCTCGCACTATGGGGCGAGGTCTCTGACTTAGATAATGCGAACTCGGTCCTTAGGTGGGATCAAGAAACATATATGCCAGCGAAGGGTGCGACTGCCCGTGGTAAAATCATTTCTACTTTAACGGGCATGCGGCACGCCAAATTGAATGCACCTGAGTTGCGCGCGGCTATTGATGACGCGTTGACGGAAGTTGAAGAGAGTAGTATCGAGCATGCACAGGTTTTACGTGCGCAGAAAAAAGTTAATGAAGCGAATTGTATTCCTGCTGACTTGGCGACAGCGATTGCCGAAGCCGAATCAAATGGCTTGGTAGCGTGGCAGAATGCGCGCAAAGAATCTGACTTCTCGCTGTTTGAATCGCAGTTGATCGCATTGGTTAAACTTAACCGCGAAAAAGCTGCGGCCTTAGACCCAGATTCTCCGGCTTACGATGTCATGCTTAACCTTTATGAAGAGGGTGTTACCGAGGCGCAGCTAGTGCCCATTTTTGATGAACTGCGTGGCGAGTTGGCACCATTAATTAAAGCCGCCAACGCTGCCGCGCCTGTTGATGAGTCCTGTGCAGTGGGAAACTTCTCGGCAGATGCGCAACGAGATTTTGCAATGTTGATCGCGAAAAAAATAGGATACGACACTGAAGCCGGGCGCCTGGATAAGACCACGCATCCGTTTTGTACAACTTTTGGCGCCGGCGATGTGCGCATCACTTGGCGTTGGCTTGATGACGATTTCCGTTCTGGTTTGAGCGGAGTGATGCATGAAGCCGGACACGCTTTGTATGAGCAAGGTTTTTCGAGTGATTTAGCGCGAACCCCGCTGTTTAATGCGACCGGTTTAGGTATGCACGAATCACAATCGCGGCTGTGGGAAAACATGGTTGGCCGTAGTGCAGGATTCTGGGAGTGGGCCATGCCACATTTCCGAACTGCTTTCCCCGAGCAGGCGCATTGCTCCGTTGAGCAGATGGTGAAGGCGCAGAATACTAGCCGTCCATCCCTGATTCGTGTTGAGGCTGACGAAGCTACTTATAACTTGCATGTGGCAGTACGTTTCGAAATCGAGCGCAAGTTGTTCTCTAGTCAGGTCGAGGTCGGTGATTTGCCCGAGTTGTGGGATAACACATACCGCGAGTTGCTCGGGGTTAGCGCCGACAACGTGGCTGACGGGGTGTTGCAAGACATTCACTGGGCGATGGGTGCTTTCGGATACTTTCCTACTTATTCTTTAGGTAATATCATTTGCGTCCAACTTTACAAGGCGGCCGAGGCCGCGCTGGGTGACTTGCAGGCGCCTTTCGCTAAAGGAGATTTCGCACCGTTACTGGGTTGGTTGCGCAGCAATATCCACCAACATGGGAATCGCTATTCGACCTTCGAATTGCTGAAGCACGCCACTGGCGAAGAACTTTGCGCGGCCCCGTTGTTGGAGCATCTAAAAGACCGAGTATCTTCGGCTTATGGCTTGTAGGGGCTAGCGCGTAGCAAGGCAAGCGCTCTGCAGTGCACTTATTTCCAGGCTACTAAATAGGCCACCCAAGACTCTTCGTTTTCAGCATTAGTCTCAAGCGTATAGTTGCCATCACCTTCGCCGTCTTCGTCGGTGCCTTCCCAATAGGTGTCAGCAGACTTGAAGCCGGCATCAGCCATGATGTCACGTAATTCAGATAAAGACCACAGCCGCCAGTCATACGTAAACGCTTTTTCAAGCTTGGTACCGTCATTAAACTTATAGTGGATATAGCATTTTATATCGTTGGTGATGGCGCACATATTTTCTTGCTCCCACACATAATCAAATCCGCCTTCTTCACGCTCTTCTTCACACTCCGATTGACTGCTAGGGCCACCCATTAAATCGATTGCGAACATTCCGTCATCCTTCAATGCGGCATGAACTTTTTTGAAGTAGTCCAGCATCAATCCGCGATCTTTAAAGCACCAATAAGAAAAATTAAATGCCGTGAGTACATCAACTACTGGGGTTTCTACATCAAGTACATTTGCTTCAACCTGCATGACACGCGGTTTTTCTTGAGGATTCAGCTGGTCGAGGTGTTGCTCTTTGCCCCAAGCAAGCGGCTCTGGATCTAGGTCAACTGCCCACGCTTGCGAGTCGCGATGGCGTTGTACCCACATTGCTGATAACAAGGATGTACCAGCAAAATCTTCGCGCAATAACAATGGACGGCAATCGCGCTTTTCTTTATAGGTGTCGACCAAGAAATCGTGGTCGGCATCAGGGTCATAAACGGAGCCTTCATACAACGCATATCTATTAGCGGTCGCTGCTGTAACTTTTTCTTTCTTCGTGCGGGTAATCGGCATGTAGCTTAATATTTTAAGTTATTCAGCACCAATTTGTCCCATATTTTGTCGCTCAATAAGAATCTACGGAAAAACATAAGTAACTTGGCATCGCGGCCGACAGCATAGCGAGTGCGCGGTCGGTTTGCAGTAAGAGCGGCATAAATAGCATTGGCGCATAACATCGGCGAGGCACCATTGCGTTCCGCGCCACTTACCGATTTGGCGACGGCGTCCATAAGTTTCTTGTAGGGCGCGAATTGCTCTGGCCGGATACGCCGTAATAATCCTTCGGCGGTATTACGTGAGCTCTGCCAAATGGGAGTAGCAATGCGTCCGGGCTCAATGATGCTGACTTTTATGCCACTGCTTTTTAATTCCAGGCGTAAGGTATCACTGATGGCTTCGACTGCGTGCTTCGATGCGTGATAAGCGCCTGCTCCAGGAAACGAAACCTTGCCCGCCATCGATGACACATTTATCAAGCGCGAACCGGGTCGCATCAAAGGCATGAATGCTTGAGTGACACGCAGTAAACCGGTGACATTGACATCCATTTGCTGACCGCCAACAAGGATGTGGCCGCCCGCCGTCCTGATCTGGTCGCTCAGACCCAGGCCGCAGGCCGCACCTTCTCATGCTCATCCGCGGTGGGCGGCGGCGCGCCCG
>CAXGOF010000190.1:0-3489 GCA_964011335.1 uncultured bacterium | reverse complement strand
GGCGGCCCAGTCTACACCTCAATGTAATAAATAATTAAGCATAACATGCGTACAAAACTAGTAAATTCAGCAGCAGCTCGCAGTAGCGAATTGCATGCTATCCTCGTTCCGGTTGGAGCAAAAATCAATTTGCCAAGTGATGCCCCCAAGGCAAATACTTGGAAGTCAGACTTTAGTGACAAGAATGGCTCATCAATCACACTACGCGGTGCTGCTGGCAAGCGTTGGTTGTTGGTGCGTTTGCCTAAGGCCAAAGACGTTGCCGTAGAAGACGTTCGCGGTGCTGCTGGCGTTGCGCGTAAAGTTTGCGAAGGTCTCGAAAAGCCAACGCTTAGTATCGACTTGTCATGCTTAAAAAATGCCGCTGCTTTTGTGCAAGCTGCAATTGAAGGCTCGATGATGGCTGGCCACGATATGGCTTTGATGCGGTCCGACAAGCCGAAGTATCTTGTTAAGTCCATTCAGGTCGCCGGCGCTGGTTCGTCAAAGGCGGCCAGTCAGGCTCTTAAGCATGGCACGCACGGTGCGATTGCTAATTTGGCTACCCGCGATTTGCAGAACGCTCCAGCGAACATTCTTACACCAAAAGAATTTGCTAAGCGTGCACGCAAGGTTTGCAGTTCTTCGCCAAAGTTAAGTTGTAAAGTTCTGGGAGAAAAGAAAATGGCTGAGATGGGCATGGGCTCATTACTCGGTGTGTCTCAAGGCTCAGTTAACGAAGCGCAGTTAGTGCACATGGTCTACAAGCCAAAGGGCAAGTCAAAGGGCAAGTTAGCATTAGTCGGCAAAGGTTTGACTTTCGACACCGGGGGTATTTCTATTAAACCGTCGGGCAACATGCAAGACATGAAGTTTGACATGTCTGGCGCAGCAGCAGTGCTCGGTACATTCGTAGCGCTGGGGAAAGGCGCCGAGTGTCAATACGAAGTGCACGGCATACTCGGTTGTGTTGAAAACATGCCTGGCGCAAACGCTCAACGTCCAGGCGACATCGTCACCGCGATGAACAAGATGACTATTGAAGTGCATAACACGGATGCCGAAGGGCGGCTGGTCTTGGCCGATTGCCTGACGTATACAGCTCGTAAAGTAAAGCCAATGCGCATTTACGATATGGCGACACTTACTGGTGCGGCCATCCATGCACTAGGTCACTTGCACTCAGCTGTAATCGGTACCGATCAAAAAGCCATCGATCAAGTGCGTGTGCTTTCGGCTGAACTCGGCGAGCCATGCTGGCAATTGCCAATCAACGAAGCCTATCGCGACTTAACCCGTGGCTCATATGCAGACCTGCAAAACCTTTACGCTCCAGGGCAGGGTGCCGGGACTATAGCTGGCGCATGTTTCTTGTCATTCTTCGTTGACGATGTGCCTTGGGTACACCTCGACATCGCTGCTACTGCATGGGAAGGGCCATCGCGTAGTTACATGAGCAAGGGCGGGCGCGGTATTATCGCGCGAACCATGCTTGCCGTATTAAGAAATTAATACGGTTACTTGCGGTCGTTGACCTCGACCCAATCTCTGCGTTCGTAGCCAGTGTAAATCTGGCGCGGACGCACTATTTTCGTAGAGCTATCTGCCATCATTTCATTCCAGTGAGCTAGCCAACCGACCATTCGGCCAACCGCAAAGAACACGGTGAACATGCGCGCGTCAAAGCCCATTGCTGAGTAAATCAGCCCTGAGTAGAAATCGACATTCGGAAACAACTTACGGCTAGAGAAGTATTCATCTGCAACGGCAGCTTTTTCTAGGGCGATGGCAATATCGAGTTTGGGGTTGTGCCCAACTACGTCAAAAACATTCGCTGCTAACTCGCTAATAACTTTAGCGCGCGGGTCATAGTTTTTATAAACGCGGTGACCGAAGCCCATTAAGCGCCGCTCGCCATTCTTGCATGACTCTAGGAAAGCCGGAACGTCTTCGACGCTATCAATTTGATTAAGCATCTCGAGAACTGCTTGGTTGGCTCCACCGTGAAGTGGGCCGTGCAGGGCAGACGCACCAGCTGAAACAGCAGAGTAAGGGTTCACGCGTGATGAACCAACCGCGCGTACTGCATTTGCCGAACAGTTCTGTTCGTGATCAGCATGCAGGATAAGCAGAGCGTCCATTGCTTTTTCAAGAGCAGGATGGATTTCGTGTTCGCGCCCCTTGCGGCTTAGCATCATATGCAAGAAGTTGCTGCTATATGACAAGTCGGTGTTCACTTCTACCGGACCCAAGTCATTGCGGTGACGATAACCCATCGCTGCAAGCACTGGAGTAAGGGCAATCAATCGAATGATTTGCTGATGGCGCGATTCAGCGCTGAGTACGTCATCAATGTCATCAAACTCTCCGCCTAAAGCAGCGAGTGCTGATTCGAGCATGGCCATAGGGTGTAAGTTTTTGTTGAAGACATCATGAAGTTTCTGGATGTCTTGCGGAGCATAGGTGGCAGCGCTGATCTCGGCCTGGAACATATCAAGTTCAGCCGCAGTCGGAAGCTCGCCATTTAATAGCAACCAGCAAATTTCAAGGTAAGTGCCTTTAGACGCCGTTTCTTGTATGGGATAACCGCGATACTCTAGAATTCCTTTTTCCCCATCAATAAAGCAGATAGAGCTTTCACAAGTGACGGTATTCTTGAGAGCCGGATCATAAGACAGCATGCCAAAATCATCGACCTTGACCTTAATCTCTCGCAATTTAGTCGCGGGAATAGTGTCGTGCTCGATCGGTAGCGTATATTCTTTGCCCGTGCGACTATCTATGGCGCTAAGGGCATCTGAATTGTTTGTGGTGTCTTCTGACATTTTGTTGTTCCGCTGGTGTGGTAGGGAGGATGGGACTCGAACCCACACTGGAAGGATTTTAAGTCCTTTGCCTCTGCCATTGGGCTACCTCCCCTTAATTATGCGATATCGGCACCCAAAATTGGGTGGAGCCGGCACCCAGATTCGAACTGGGGATGTTGGATTTGCAATCCAATGCCTTAGCCACTTGGCCATGCCGGCATCACAGGGGCAAATTATATTGTATTATGTGGAAGATAAATCATGAATCCAACGTTTTTCCATCTGCTTTTCCTGTTTATTGCGCCGTTAATTTGGTTCAGTGGGAATAAAGGTGCACGACTGCTAGCATTAGCAGCGATTCCGCTGATTACACTCATTAATGTTGAGCTTGCACCGTATAGTATCGCTGGGTTTGTTGCCGCAATCAGCCTTGATCACCGGAAGGCATTTACCTTATCCTCCGCTATCAGCCGTCGCGCTATTGTTTGCTACACAGCCTTTTGCACTCTTCCGTTATGGATGCCATCCGCATGGGTGTATTGGCCGGGGCAATTGCTGTCAAATGCCCAATGGGACCCAGCTTATAAAGGAGAGCTATACGACAAATTTGGTTCACAGCAGGTCTTGCCAGAGAGCTCGTTTTGGCAGCCGTTGGCTGCATGTGCAGTAGTGTCGATTTTGTTGTTCGCCTATGACCGGCTAG
>CAXGOF010000189.1:0-3489 GCA_964011335.1 uncultured bacterium | reverse complement strand
TGCCGAATATCTAGCGGAATACATCTATGCCCTTGGCCAAAAGGCCGATAAGAAAGCTGCTAAATTAATTAAAAATGATTTGGTGATGACCTCAGCTCACGACGGAGATGTTCTGAAAGCGAGGGTTTATGCTCTTGGTAGAATTCGCGAAGTAGATTCTATTGAGACCCTCCTGCAATTGAGTCAATCAGGTGGTCGTGGCGGCCGCCGTGGTCGTGGTGGTGGGATGGCAAAAATGCGCGTCGAAATTCAGACCTCACTATCGGTCCTCACGGGTGTTGAACTCGGAAATAAGGTGCTTGATTGGACTAACTGGTGGAGCGACAACAAGCGTTCATTCAAGGTCACGAAGGCTGAAGGCAAAATAGATGACCGCAAGCTACAAGCCAAATGGGATTCTCTGTGGATGACCGAAGAGCAAAAGGCGCAAGCGATACAAGATTTCAAAGACGAGCGCGCAGAAAACCGCAAAGAAGGTAAAGGTGACGACGCCAAGAAGAAAGGCGGTGACAAGAAAGACGACGACGATGGCCTTATTGATTTTTAAGCGATTGTGTCAAACTCTTAAATAGCTCAACTAATTTTGGTGGCTGCCCTGTACGCAGAATGCCAATTCTGAAAATGCGGCTACTCACCCACAGCATGCTTACTATAGTGACAAGCATTAATATTGCCGAGCCCCACATGTCGAAGGCTGGTGGATCTGCTGCGGCACGATTCATCATCACAAACGGTGTATAAAGTGGTATCCAGGTAAGCACCTGGGCAAGAGTTCCGTTAGGGTCACGCGCTACAAAAACCATAGTCATTAACGGCACCATCAGGATAACCGTGGCCGTACCCATGAAGTTTTGCGATTCTTTAATCGTGCTGCATAGCGAGCCTATTGCCAAGAACAAGCCAGAGTAAATTAAGTAACCGCACAAGTAGTAAAGACCGAACAGCGGCAGCAAGCCTGAATTACTAATCACTTCAAGTAGTGTGGCTGCCCACTCAACTTGAGGGCCGGCCATGTACATAAGCACGCCTATCATGGACAACACCCAGCCCACCATCATAGTCATGCCAACACCGGCAATACCTATCAGCTTTCCGCTCATGATTTCCCATGGTGTTGCTGATGACAGCAGCACTTCGATGATGCGATTAGATTTCTCTTCTATAGTGTTATTCAGCAACATGTTCACCACTGTAAAAATTGCAATCCACATCATGTAGACGAAACCAAGGGGCGCGAACTGTCGGATAGTATCCGCCATGCTCACCTTTTCTTCGCCCTCGTCTTTGCTTGGGTCGAAAGAAGTGAAGAGCATCTGTGTCGATTTAACCTGCGAAACTATTTCTTCATCAACGCCTAGGCGCTGGTATTCCTTGGCTCGCAAATGTTCGTTTAGCGCGCTTGAAATAGCTCGTGACAAGCTCATGTCGGCTAAGTTCTTTGCCCAAAATTGCACGCCGTCTTTTTCATCAAGCTGCTGCATCAAGCCAGCTGCCCCGCCACGCTTTACCTGTGCCGCAGCGCCTTGAGGGATAATTATCACCGCAAACAATTTATTTTCGTCGGTGGTCAAGTATTTGTCACCCAACAAATATGGGCGCAAGCGCGAAACTATTTCGCCACTGCCCATCGTTCCTAGTTCCGTTGCTGAAATAATACCCGCTGGCACGTCAACTTTAGAAAACGGGCGACGCGGGACTACAAACTCGGGGGCGCCATCATTAAGACCGAGCTGCATCATGGTAACTGCTGAATCTATAGCACCTGGTTGCATCAAGGAGTCTAAAGCGCCTGGATCTTGCTCGAGAAAATCATTCATCAAGCCATCGAGGCCAACAGAAGGCATCTTTTCAAGATCCATCTCTTTGCCGACGCCGCCCTTAGCGTTAGCCATGTAATACGATGAAAGCGCTTCAGCCACTTTAGTAGCATATTGGCGGTCAACAGCAAGCTGCACCACGTCGCCTAACTCACCTGATTGATCAATCAGGATATAGTCACGAGTCGGAATAGCTTTCTCTTCAAGTAACTGCGGTACTTTTATTGATGCTACCAAAATAATCGGAAACATTAGCAGGTTAATCCAGAAGCCTTTGGTGCGAGCGTTATCGGCGTATTCGCGGCCGGCGATGATGAAGGAGTTATTCATGATTAACGTAGTGTTGCGACTTTGGCTTCTTCACCGACCAAATGCAGGAACACGTCATGCAAATCAGGCTGGCGATATTCGAATGATTCGAGAGTGAGCTGCGCGTCAAAACACTCACTCATTAATTGTTGCGGTGTGCAGCCTTGGGAAATGTCAATATTTAACATTCCATCCTCATCGATATTACAATCATTCACAGAAGGCAATTCAATAAGCAGTGCTGCCGAGAAATCTCCGGCGACACGCACTCGAGGTGGTAGCAAATCTTTCGCTTCTTGCACTGTACCATCAAAAACTTTCTTGGCGGAGGCGATGAGCAAAATGCGATCACAAATACGCTCGGCATGCGACATAACATGTGTCGAGAAAATAATGGTAGCGCCTTCTTTATTTAAATCAGATATCACTTGCTCCATGACTTGCTGATTCGATGGATCGAGACCAGAGAAAGGCTCGTCGAGAATCACGAAATCAGGGCGGTGAGCTATAGAGGCTAAAACTTGGACTTTTTGCCCCATGCCTTTCGACAATGTCTCCACTTTCGCATTTACAAAATCACCCAAACCGTAGCGTTCGAGCAACTCGAAAGCGCGCGTCTTCGCCTCAGAAGATGGCATGCCCTTGAGTCGAGCGAAATAGGCGATAATAGCCCACGCTTTCATCTTTTTATACAAACCTTTTTCTTCTGGCAGATAACCAATGCGATTACGCACATCCAGTGCGCTGTCAGCACCCAGGATTGTAATGTCGCCACTACTTGGCTTCACGATATCGAGGATCATGCGAATGGTTGTGGTTTTGCCCGCACCATTCGGCCCCAAAAAACCATATATAGATCCCGTCGGCACTTCGAGGCTCAAATCGCTAACAGCTGTAAAGTCGCCATAGCGCTTCACTAAATTCTTTATTTTTAATGCAGTCATTATCTATTAACCAGAGCACTGTTGCTCGACATCTTCAATTTCTTTAGGCACACCTTCACTTAAGACCTGTGGCCCCTCTTCAGTAATGTGAACATCATCTTCAATGCGAACGCCGATGCCTCTGAATTGTTCTGGCACCATTTCGTCGGTAGGAGAGAAGTATAGCCCAGGCTCGACTGTCATCACCATACCCGCTTCGAGCGGGCGCGAATTGCCGTCGAGATAATACTCGCCGCAATCGTGTACATCAAGACCCAACCAATGTGAAGTGTTATGTATAGTAAATCTTTTATAACTCTGTTCTTCGAGGCAATCTTCAAGCGTGCCTTCGATAATTTTCAAATCAATCAGACCCTGCGCCAGTACTTTGGACGCGATATCGTGCCCACTATGAAAGCTATTACCGATTTGACAATTCT
>CAXGOF010000188.1:0-3496 GCA_964011335.1 uncultured bacterium | reverse complement strand
TTGGCGTGAGGTTCTCGTTTTCGAACCTGCCTGGGTACGAGCCGATGGCCTGATACGCATGGTCGTCCGAGAATAGCCAGACGATGTTTGGTCTGTCAGGTGTTCCTAAAACTTCTTGAGGTTTAGAGCAACCTCCTACTGCGCATAGTAAAACCAGACTCGCTGCAAATTGTTTAAGCATGGTTGATTATAGCGCATCGACTTGCTCGCTTTTCCGGCACATTCTAAGCACTGACTCCTCACCCACAAAATTACCGATATCGGTTAACTTGGCCCATGCCAAATCATTTGATTCATCGCTGATTACAAAGTCTGTTCTTTCTGCCTGGAACAAAAAACGGATGTCGTAGTGATAGTGCTCTGCCACTTCATTTCTGGCTGGTATGAAGTGCACGTCAATATCGAATATGGAATCTCGTATTAAATGGATATTTTCGATTCCGCTTTCTTCTACAGCTTCACGCAATGCAGCTTCTTGAATAGTGGCATCATCCTCTATGTGGCCGCCCAACTGCAGCCAGCGATTTAATTTTTTATGGTGGGTAAGAAGTGTTTCCTTATGGTCCGGAGAAAGTACCCATGCAGAGGCTGTAATGTGACCCTTAAGGTTTTCAGCGGAAGTGCAATTTTTATTTTTGTGCAAAAACTCTAGCGTACTCACGGTGTGCGCTCTTTCCGTATCGTCAAACGGGGTATGGTTTGTAACGATCTCGATTAGCACTTCTCTCATATTATCTTTTTTAGTTCAGCAGCAAACGCGAAACGGCGGTCTATCTGCAACAGCTGATTAGGCAGACAACAACACAGCGTTTATCTTATGCGCAAGTTCAAAATCAAGTGAGGAAAGCCCGCCAAGGTCGTGTGTGATTAAAGCAATAGAAACTCGATTGAAGACATTCTCCCAATTCGGGTGGTGATCCATCTCTTCGGCCAAGAGCGCGATTTTAGTCATGAAGTCAAAAGCCTGCGCAAAATCCTCGAAAACAAACTCTCTGCGCAAATGCTCATTCTCAATAGTCCAGCACTCTGTACCACTTTCGTTTAGGGCACTAATGTTCTTTTTAACTTGCTCGGGGCTTAGCTTAATTCGCATGCTATCATCTCACCGATTTCGTCAGTCGCATGTTCGCCCACCTCTAACGAACGAATGCGCCCACTAGTTAAAAGGCTGGCAACTGCATCAGAAACCGCGGCACTAGCCACATCTTCGCCAAGATAATCAAGCATCATCGACACAGCATTAATCGTCGCAATCGGATTAGCAATATTTTTACCAGCTGCCTCTGGGAAAGAACCATGCACCGATTCAAAAAGCGAGACGTGTCCTGGACGTAAATTAGCTGAGGCCGCGACACCCATTCCGCCCTGCAACATCGCACCTAAATCAGTAACGATATCACCGAACAAATTAGTGGTTACTGCCACATCAATCGACTCAGGTGATTCAATCATGCGCATGCACGCTGCATCGACATATAAATGCCCTGTAGTCACAGTCGGAAATTCTTTAGCTACATCAGCAAACACCCGCGAATATAAATCTTGAGCACGTACCGCATTGGCCTTATCTATCAAAGTCAAATGCTTACGCGGACGTTCTACCGCCACTTCAAACGCATAGCGGATAATGCGCTCCGTGCCTTTGTAGGTGTAAAGCATCGCCTGCTGAGCCACTTCATTTTCAGCGCCTTTATTTTCGAACTGCGGCTTTTGCACATAAGCGTCTTCGGTGTTTTCGCGCACGATCACCATGTCGATATCGTCGACACTCTTGCCTTTCAATGGGCAAAACTTTTCATCGAGCAATTTAATCGGACGTAAGTTAACCCACAAATCTAAATCCCAGCGCAACTTGCCGATGATGCCGCGTTCGACTAAACCAACCGGCGCGCGCGGATCACCTATCGCACCCAACAGAATCGCGTCGCACGATTTAACATTTTCGAATGCGTCGTCAGGGAATATTTCCTCCGTAGCCAACCAATGCTCGGTGCCATAAGGCAGCGCTAACAATTCAACGCCAAAGCCAAACTTGTCAGCGCAAGCATTGAGCACGCGCAATCCTGCAGCGACAACTTCGGGGCCAATGCCGTCACCGGCAACTACTGCGATTTTATGTGTTTTCATTTTTTAGCTAGAGCAAACATGCCTTGCTTGTAAGAAACAATACTGCCAACAAAGGCAGAGGCGGCAACAGTTAGCGGTGACCCCAGGTAAAGTTGCCCAGGGCCGGAACGTCCGGCGAAGTTACGGTTGATGGCACTTACTGTAATCTGTTCGGAGGTCTCAGAAACGCCGTCTCCACAACCAATGCATGCCCCACACCCTGGAGAGATTAATTTTACGCCCACCGCGGCGAATACTCTATCCCAGCCCATCTTTTCAACGTAGGCCTGAACATTGTAAGAACCGTATTGAATATAAAAATCGACACCATCGGCAACGGATATTCCAGCATTGGCAGCCTCTTGGCACACTTGCGCGTAATAAGCAAAGTCATCAACCTTACCCGCGGTACAAGAGCCACCATAGGCGATGTCGATTTTAGTCTCAGCCAGTCCGGAGATGTCAGCGCCATAAGTCGGATCGCCCGGCGTAGCCACCATCGGCTTAATCAATGACAAATCAATGGTATGACGCCCGCCGCTATATTCGGCATCAGCGTCAGGCGCCACAAAGTTAGCACGGATAGCCTCGGCATTCAGCTCGGGGCGCATACGCATTAACCACTCGACCAACTTTTCGTCGCCCTCACAAATACCTGTTCGCGCAGTGCACTCGGTTGCCATGTTACACAAAGTCGCGCGCTCGTCGACCGGCATAGAAGCCATACCGGCACCGCCGAATTCCATGGAGCGATTCAGCGTGTCTTCGCGCTTGGCGAAAGAATCGAGAATGTACAACATCACATCTTTAGCCGTAACACTATCGCTCATCTCTCCAATCAAATCAAAGCGGATTGTCTCTGGCACCTTCACGAAGGTAAAGCCAGAGTGAATCAACGCCGCGTATTCTGTAGAACCCACCCCGTAGGTTAAAGCGTTAGACGCCCCACCCATGCAGGTATGTGAATCCGTTGCCTGGATGAAATCGCCCGGTTCGATAAATTCTTCACGCGCAATTTGGTGGCAGATACCTGGGCTGACGCCATCTTTGGCTTGATAATCGCGCACACCAGTATGTCGCTGAAATTCATTTTGCAAATCGCGCAAAGTTTGAATCTGCGAGACGAAAGGTGCAAAGCGCTTAACCGAATCGGCATAAAGCAAGTGATCTTCAAACACCGCCAGCTTTTCAGGGTTTTGCACCCGGTAATCGTCGCCGTACTCAGCACGCAAAAACTCATGTACTTGCGCAGTAGTAAATTCATGAGAATAACCACCATCGACCTTTGCCAACACCGGGTCGTTCGGCTTAACAAAAGCGCCTTCAGCGCCGGGGTTAAGCATTTTCGCCGCTACCATTTTTTCGGCTATCGTCATGCCGCGCTTGCCTG
>CAXGOF010000187.1:0-3519 GCA_964011335.1 uncultured bacterium | reverse complement strand
TTCGGTTTGCATGCGCTTTACATCATAGTCATTCATTACAACCACAATGCGCTTGATTGAGTCACAGGCGCGAAAGGCGCGAATCGAGTAGGACAGGATTGCTTGGCCATTAAGGCGCATTAGGGCTTTATTAGTGCCTCCCATGCGACGTCCTTGGCCAGCTGCAACGATGACGGCGGCTGTGTCAGATACCATGTCATTAGGTTAGCATTTTGTTAGGCTATACGGGTGGATAGACTTCGCGTTCTTGGCATCGACCCGGGCACCTTGAAATCAGGATGGGCAGTGGTAGATGCATTTCCCAACGCATTGCCTAAGCGCATTGATTCGGATTGTTTAGTTTTGGGCAAAAGCAACACGCCAATCGCTGTGCGTTTGCATCAGCTACACATTAATTTACGTGAAGTGATTGCTAAGTATCGACCTGATGTACTAGCCATTGAATCTGCCTTTTTCGGCGATAACGCGCAATCGGCGTTGCGTATTGGGGAAGCGCGTGGGATAGTATTGATGATGGCCGCCGAATTTGACATGGTGGTAGATGAAATCCCGCCTGCTACGGTCAAGCGACGTATTGCGGGTAATGGTCGCGCTACTAAAGAGCAGGTCTATTTAATGACTTTGCAGCACCTTGGCTGTAGCGAGTTTAAGCCGAGTAGCGAAGACGAAAGTGATGCTGTTGCGATTGCGCTGTGTTACCTTTTGTCGCTAGCCACAGCAAAAGCAACATCCAATAATTCGTCTAAAAGTAATGGTAGAAAACCAGGAAGTGGCGGTAAACTGCCACCTGGTTCTACTCTCCAATAGCTATGTCCGACCCTGCCATAATCGATTTTTCCCAGCTACAGAGCTGGCTGGTGGCTAACCCTGATGCGCTAGAACCAGGGCTGGTGTTACACGACAAAGTGCTCGATTTAGGCCCTGACTTAACAGTACCTATTTACGGCGTCGACCCTTTTGGGCGCCCATGCTTGTGCATGATTCACCAGACGCTCGATTCGACGGTGTCCGAAAAAATGCTCGAGGTTGTTTCGCGATTGCAAACAGAAGGACGGCGTTTCCGCCCACTATTTGCTTTGCCATCTGAGCCGCGTATTTTCTTAATCACTTCAGCAATTTCGTCGGAGTTACGCCATCGACTCGACTTGCTTGCCGGAGCATTCCCGTTACGCACTTATGTGGTGTCGGATGCCTTGCCTGGTGAAGTCACGCCAAATCTTCATCTTGAAGATCCAGTGTCACACCGCGGGCCGCATTCCTTGCTTGAGCAGCTGCCAATGTCTTTCCTTGCCCGCGTTGAGCGTTTGATTAACGGTGCCGAAGCTTTGCAGCCCTCGATATTATTGCAAGGGCATGATTGGCCGATTATTTTTGTCAATCAAAGCGGGCCGATTGCTGCGTTGTTTGCCGATACCAAAGGTTTGACTTTCACGCGTCCGCATTCTTCGCAGGGTAACGCTGGCTTACGCCTTGAAAACGATGAGGTAGTCGACTCGGCCATCGATTATTTAATGCGCTGCCAAATTAATAGTGACTCTCTTGCTGCTGAGTCCGTTACCTCTGGGTGAACGAAAAGCATCAAATGGTCGTATGCCTGGTTTTGTTAGTGCTGTGTTGGCGCGCCTTATAGTTGAAGTCCGAGCCCGATGGCGGCTTACAGTACCAGCAGTTAAGCGAGCATTGCGTGCTGTTGCCATATCTCGCTACCGCACCCTTAAGTGAATTGGCATTGCTGCCTAGCCTAGGGCTCACGCGGGCGCGTTGCATCGTCGAATGACCCCCCGAGAGAGTTGGCTTGATTGACGGGGTTGGCGAAAGAACCGGTCTAGAGCTTTCTGTGTGGTATCGGGCGCAAAGACGTCCGGGCGATACGCTAAAATATAAGCATGAGCCTCGACAAACCGACCCCCGCGCAAATTAGCGGATTAGTGAGTCTTGCGCTGGCTGAAGATTTTGCGCACCAAGATTTCACATCTCTTGCGGTCGTGCCTGAAATAGCCCAGTGCCAAGCCCAAATAGTGACGCGTGCCGATGGGGTGGTAGCCGGTGTCGATTTTGCAGTCGAGGCCTTTAAGCAGTGCGATTCTAAGGTAACTGTTCAAGTACTCATCAACGACGGCGAGCGCGTTGGTGCTGACGAAGTCATTATGTTTGCGTGTGGTCCTGCGCGGGGTATTCTTGGTGCTGAGCGCGTTGCACTTAACTTTTTGCAACAACTTTCCGGTGTAGCGACTGCGACATCGCTGGCCGTTGCCGCAGCAAACGACGTTACTGTTTTGGACACGCGTAAGACTGTTCCGGGCTTGCGCGAGGTACAAAAATATGCAGTGCGTGTTGGTGGCGGCCACAATCAACGCCGCAATTTATCCGACGAGCTGTTGCTTAAAGAGAACCATTTTGCCTTGTCCGGCTTAGATTATGCGGCCACAGTGAAAAAAGCAGTCGCCGAAGCGCAGGGTAAGGTGGTAGGTATCGAAGCCGAAACCATTGAGCAAGCGCGGGCGGCACTTGCCAATCGTGCGAGCTACGTGTTGCTTGACAACTTCCAAGGTGTTCATTTGGTTGCAGCTGTTGCAGCACTACGCAAAGAATTCCCAAAAGCTATTCTCGAAGCGAGTGGTGGCTATACTCTAGAAACATTGCCTGCTTTGTCTGAAGCCGGCGTTGACCGCGTGTCGATGGGGGCGCTCACTCATTCCGCTCCTGCTCTCGACATGTCGTTACTTCTCAATACTACTGATGACTAATCACGAAACTTACTCTTCTCCGTTGGCGACACGTTACGCAAGCCCGGCGATGCAACAAACTTTTTCATATCGCGGACGCTCTTTAGTATGGCGCGATTTATGGATAGCCCTTGCTGAGTCTTCGGCTAATTTAGGTTTGGATATAAGCGCAGAGCAAATAGCCGACCTTAAAGAGCATCGCGACGATATCGATTTCGATCGTGTCGCTGAACTAGAACGCGAATTACGCCATGACGTCATGGCGCACGTTCATGCTTATGGTGAAAAGGCTACCAAAGCTATGCCAATCATTCACCTCGGTGCCACTTCTTGTTTTGTCGCCGATGGCGCCGATCTGGTTTGCATGCAACGCGGATTGCGCCTGGTACGCGGGCGTTTGCTTGGTGTGATTCGCGCTCTTCGCGAGTTTTGTTTAGAGCAAGCCGAATTGCCTATTTTAGGATTCACCCACTTCCAGCCGGCGCAACCGACAACTATGGGTAAGCGCGCTTCCTTGTGGCTCCAAGATTTTTTACTTGACCTCGAGAATGTTGAAGATGCTCTCGAGCGTTTGCCATTCCGCGGCGTGAAAGGTACCACGGGTACCCAAGCTTCGTTTTTCCAGTTGTTTAATGGCGACCACGCAAAGGTCCGAAAACTCGATGATGAAATAACGCAGCGAATGGGTTTCAAAAACACTATTGCGGTTTGTGGCCAAACATATCCACGCAAGTGGGATGGAGTAGTACTCAGTGCAATCTCATCTATTGGTGCGTCAGCTTCTAAGCTTGCT
>CAXGOF010000186.1:0-3535 GCA_964011335.1 uncultured bacterium | reverse complement strand
GGTCATCTTGGGCGCCACCACGCGCGTATTTTATCTGAAATGGACAACGCCGAACTCGTAGCTGTCGTTGACCCTGATCCGCAACAAGGGCAAGCCATTGCCGCGTCATGTAACACCCAATGGCTCCCAGACTTGAATGAAGTCCCTCAGCAGCTCGACATGGCGGTGATTGCTGTGCCAACAGTGTTGCACGAAAAATGTGCGATTCCGCTGCTAGAAGCTAGGGTGGCGTGCTTGATTGAAAAGCCAATGGCGCCAGACCCTGAAACTTGTCAACGTATTATTGACTGCGCCGAGGCCAATCAAACTCTTGTTGCTGTGGGGCACGTTGAGCGCTTTAACCCCGCGGCTAAACGTGCCATTGAGTTGGGCATCGAAGCGCGTTTCATTGAAGCACACCGTTTGGCACCATATTCATTTCGCTCAACGGATGTTGGAGTTGTTCTTGATTTAATGATTCACGATATCGACCTAGCAAACGCCTGGACACAATCTGAAGTCGTTGCTGTCGACGCCGTTGGTGGCGCTACTTTTAGCCCAAGCGAAGATATTGCCTCAGCGCGCATTCGTTATGCAAACGGCGCAGTGGCTAACCTGACGGCTTCACGCTTAAGTTTGAAACCAATGCGACGTTTCAGGGTGTTTGGTCCAGATTCTTACTTGTCGGTAGACTCTCAAGAGAAATATGCCTTGCTAGTAAAGAAGTCAGGAAAATTCTCGCCAGAAATGCTGAAGGAAATCTCTCAATCGGATAACCCGCAAGCCGAATTCGGTAAACTTCTAGATATTGAAGAGTTACATCTTAACGACGACGAGCCTCTACGCGCCGAGTTGACAGAGTTTATCGCCGCAGTTGAGGGTAAAGACTCCAATGTAGTTACTGGCGTCGAAGGCATGCATGCCGTTACCGTTGCTCATCAAGTCATGAAGGCTTTAGAAGAGTGTCAGTGGTCGTAAAATGAAACCTTATGCAGCAGCAATCGAGCGCTACCAGATCCTGCCACAGCATATGCCGTTGCCTTTGACGTCGGAATCTGTGTTTAATCGCGGCGGACCATTAGCCGTAGAAATAGGTTTTGGTGGCGGTGAGTATCTGGCATACATGGCGAAGAAAAATCCCGATTGCAACTACATCGGTATCGAATTGCCACCGGAATCGATTGGGCGCGGCAGTAAAATCATGTATGGTCAATCAATCGATAACGTTCGTTTGCTTCTTGGAGATGCACGCTATTTGCTGCGTGAATTATTTGCGCCGCAATCACTTGATTATATTTTGATGCAGTTTCCTATGCCGTGGCCCAAAGATCGTCACGCTAAGCATCGCATTGCCAGTCCAGTGCTAACCGAAACTGTCGCAGATGTGCTAAAACCTGGAGCAATATTCGAGCTGGTGAGTGATCAACAATGGTATGCGGAAGACTGTCGCAAGCACTTCAGCGACAACCCTGCCTTTACTGCATCGCCATTAGAAACTAATCCCCACCGCCCATTTTTGACGCGCTACGAGAAAAAATGGCAAGCTGATAAGCGTGAAACTTTTCGCGTAGTCGCAACTTTAAATACCCCTAAACCTGCACCACGGTTTTTCCTTAATAGTGAAATGGACTTTCTTAATCTACCAAGCTTACCTACAACCGAGCAGTTGTCGTCATTAGTCAACCAACGCTTCTTGGAGGGGAACCTCTCAGCGCAAGTGAAAGAGGTCATGAGCATTGAGCAAGGTTTTGTTCTGCGAATGGTTGCATCTGACGATTCCTTTACCCAGTTCTTCTACACCCGTTTACGCACGCGCAAAGACGGAAGTTGTGTTATATCAATAGATGACTGCCCGTATCCGTATTACACGCCAGCAGTCCGCTTTGCGGTTCATCAACTTCAGGAAAGCTTAGCGCAACAGATGAATAGTTAGCGAAACCCTATCTAGAGATGGGTCGCTGGTGGAGGGTCCTTCAAAGCAAAGGTAGTTAAGGCTGCGAAGATCAGGTAAATCCATAATGGCCATTGCAGGACGCCAAGGCTGGTCGCTGTTATTCGCGAATTCGTTGGATACAGGAGGTTTTGAGCTCTGGGCGAACGTGCCATATAATGCTTTGCGATTAAGCAAAGTACGTGTAGCCATGACTAATTTAGAGTGCTTAGACATGGCAACGTTTGCCAAATCATCTTTGTGCCCGAACGATTCATCCCATGGAATAGCCATTGGGTTGTTATAGCCGGAGGTGTTTCCGGTAAAGGTTACTGCGCGAAACTGTGCGCGATGAGACAGGGAAACATTGTCGTCGATATCATTCCAGCCTAAAGTTACTGTATTGGTTGCGTCTTGGTCAGAAGTAGCAATCATAGGTCTTCGCTGATGGCGCGAAGTGCTATGACCGCGAAACTCTATTTCGTCAAAAAGGGAGAAGTCTGCTGCATAGCGACGAAGTTGAATAGAGCCTTCTGGAGGGCCAAAATGCCAATTATGAGGAGAGATTATATAGCTTTCGTAGACGATGGTCAGTGCGCCTACATCGTCTATAACAGCGTCCGGTAGCGCCAATCCTCCAGCATATGCTTCAGTATTTACATTATCAATAGGAATGCCTGTTTCGAGAGTAACTAATGGCCCCAAAGTGGGTGAAGAGATGGTGCGTGGCCATAGGATTTTTTTGGCCCTTAGGTCATAATCTCGAAAAGTATTGGTCAGTGATTTGTACGTACTTTGCTCGTGAGCAAAAACAACAATAGCCTTTGAGCTGCCAGAAGCCTTATTGCTTGCAATATCTGGCATAAAACCCGCATCGCCAGATATTGAGGTGTCATCAAGGAGGAGACCCTCTCCGGTGCGAGCGGTGAGTATCTGAGGTTGCTGCAGGAGGATGCCGAAAATATTACGTGTACTAACTTTACAGAATTCGATTCTTGAGAGTTGAGCCCCAGAAAGGTCATGCCTTGACCAGACGACTAAAAATGAACCGTCGCCCAGGTTCTCGACGTCTGGCTTTGTGCAATGGTCATTACCGACACCAAAGATGTTAAGGTTAGGGTCTCCTAACCGGCGAGTATTGAATAGTTTGAAGCCATCACTGTGACGCACTCCGAGCGGAGCTAATGCGTTTAGCTCAACACCTTTTTGCGTAGCGTTAATGTTTGTATGATTGACAATAACGGTGTCGCCAAACTGGTTGACTGCGATAGCTGCGTGATCCGCGTTTCCACTACCCATGGTAGGCAACTCAATAGTATTTCCGACATAGTAATCCGCCTGTGCATTAGCGCTAAAGCATAGGAGCAGGAGCGCTAGTGTGTGCAGCAACAATTGCATCATACGGTGAAGTACGTTCATATCCGAGTATACCATGGGTTTTGCATCGATTTTAAGGGAAATAACGCTAAAATCAGGGGGAATTTAGGATTTAGGTAATAATAATTTAATCTAAGGCCTGTAATGCCTCTCTCAGACGCGGCAGGCAACTTTCAAGGTCGCTAATGCTCACTGCGCCAACACTAGCGCGGAACCAGCCATCTTCGTCGTCCGGGTCGACTCCAAACG
>CAXGOF010000185.1:0-3552 GCA_964011335.1 uncultured bacterium | reverse complement strand
CTAACACCGGCAGTGGTATGCGCGCAAGCATCATGCTGCATCTGCCAGCATTGGCGCGTGCGAAAGCTCCATTACAGCGTTCCCTTCAAGCCGCACGAGCGGCTGGTCTCGCAGTACGTGGTGTACATGGCGAAGGGTCGCGTGCGATAGGCCATCTTTATCAGATTTCTAATCAGCGTACCCTTGGCTCTTCAAGTAGTGAGCAGTTGTTGGCTGTTTCTAATTACGGGCACGAAGTGGCGAGTTACGAACAATCGATTCGCCAGCAATACAGTGACGACACGCGTGCGCGGGTAGCGTTGACCGTCGACTTGAAGCAAGCACTCAAACAAATAAAAGAAGTGCAGCAGATGACCACGCGCCAGTCCCTGACATTTCTCAGCTTGATCAATTTAGGTATCAATACAGGCGTTTGTCAAGAAATTGGTTTTAGCATGAACCCACATCGACTGTTACAGCTTTCATTCGCTGTGCAGCCTGGCCATTTGCAAATGGCAGCAGCGATCAGTATGAATGCAGACCAACGTGACACTGCGCGAGCAGGTCGCATGCGCCTCGAACTCGGATTTAGTGATGGACGCAGCGCTTGACACCTTAAATCGACCGCAACATAGCTTGCGTTTATCTGTCATTGATCGTTGTAATTTTCGATGCGATTACTGTATGCCACAAGACACTTATCAGTGGTTGCCAAAAGAGGACATCCTCAGTTTTGAAGAGATGGGACGATTAGCGCGCGTTTTTGTCAAAGCAGGCGGGCGTAAAATTAGGCTCACTGGAGGGGAGCCATTGCTGCGTAAAGATCTCTCTCTCTTAGTAGAAGAATTAGCTGCTATTGATGGCCTACAAGAATTGGCGCTCACCACCAACGGTTATTTGCTTGAAGAGCACGCGCAGTCACTTAAAGATGCTGGTCTGCAACGACTGAATATTAGTATTGATACCCTAATCGCCGAACGTTTTGTTCGTCTCTGCAAAGTAGATGGCTTGCAAAATACTTTAAGGGGAATTAGCGCAGCAGCTTCCGCAGGTTTTGAGAAAACCAAACTTG
The DNA here is from genome assembly GCA_964011335.1 of uncultured bacterium. Classification (GTDB taxonomy): domain Bacteria; phylum Planctomycetota; class UBA1135; order UBA1135; family UBA1135; genus JAPKEZ01. The sequence goes on along the minus strand of CAXGOF010000185.1, from coordinate 2,501 downwards.
ATATGGTCGTTATTCGAGGCCAAAATTGTGACGAACTTATTGCTATGCTAGAATTTGCGCAATCACAAAAAGTGCAACTTCGTTATATAGAATACATGGACGTCGGCGGTGCTCTTAATTGGCATGAGGATAAGTTGATGACTGCATCTGAGATGCTGGAAACTTTGTCGCAATACTTTGGTGATATAGAAACTGTTGACGCTGTCTCTGCGTCAGCGCCAGCGAAAGTTTATCGTCTTGCTAATGGCTACGAGTTTGGCATCATCGCTTCAATGAGTAAGGCTTTTTGCGCCGACTGTGATCGCAGCCGCGTGACAGCCGATGGTAATTGGTATTCATGCCTTTATGCAACTAGTGGCAATAACCTGCTTGACGCTATTCGCGCCGACGATCAGGATAAATTACTCCAACTTTGGCGCCAGTTATGGTTAGCTCGAGATGCGCAAACCGCTGTGAAGCGTAGCGAACTTGAATCACGTCAAACGTCATTTGACCTTGATGAATTACTTGCCGACCCGCATCTAGAGATGCACACCCGAGGTGGATAAAAAATGAATGCTCTTCTTTTTACTAATGCAATAATTTTCGACGGCGACACGTTCGTTGATGCCGACAGCCTTCGGGTAGCCGATGGAGTGGTTACTGAAATAGGTGCCCAACTGACTGCAGGCCACGGCGAGCAAGTCATCGATGTCGAGCAAAAATGGTTGCTGCCAGGTTTGGTTGATTGCCACGTTCACTTTCGCGAACCCGGATTAGTGCGCAAGGAAGGATATGTCTTCGGTTCGCGTGGTGCATTGCATGGTGGGGTGACTACGGTTTGTGAAATTCAAAACAATCCACCGCTAATGAGTACTCCGCAGCTGCTGCAACAAAAGTTAGATGACTTGCGCGGCAAATCCTTTGTAGATTACGTCCCTTATGGTTCGTTAATTGAAGAATCGCTCGAGCATTTGCCAGGGTTGGCGAAACTCTGTCCAGCGGTTAAATGTTTTTTGGGATGCTCGACGGGTGCTGGCGGAGTTGCAGATACTGCAACTCTAAGGCGTTGGTTCGCAGCAGCAGCAGCTGCCAAGATTAAAGTCGTCGCCCACTGTGAAGACAACTCCATTATGGATGCTGCGACGGCCGCGCTCGGTGATGACCCACTGCTAAGCTCACGTCACGATTTGCGACGTTCCGTTGCCGCAGAAGTAGAGTCTGTGCGCGAAGCCATTGGCGTCGCCATTGAAGTCGGATGCGAGCTGCATGTTTTTCACATCAGTACTTTGGCGGGCGCGCAATTAGTTATAGAGGCTGCTGAGGCAGGTCATCCAATCACTGGCACAACAGCTCCGCATTACCTAGTCGCTGATGCTGAGCAAGCTCATGCCATTTCGCAAAATCGTTTTAAGGTCAACCCTTCAATAAAATACGCTGAAGATAACATTGGCTTAGCGGCATTGATTGCCGAACGCAAACTTGCAGGGATTGGCACCGATCACGCGCCACACCCGCTAACCGAAAAAGATCGCCCCTACGCAAAGGCACCAGCCGGATTTCCTTCGGTTGATTTGCTATTACCGTTAACCGTCGCCGCTGCGGATAAACACGATGTTGCTATCGAAGATATGCTGCATGCGGTAACTCTTGGTCCAGCTAATGAATTTGGGCTTAATAAAAAGGGAAGACTTGCCGTTGGCGCAGATGCCGATTTGGTAATAGCTGATCCGGAATTGACAGCGGAGGTCGATGCCACGAAATTGCCGTCGCGTTCTCGCTGGAGCCCGTATGATAAGCAGTGCCTGCGCGCTTTCCCGCAACAAGTTTATTTGCATGGCGCATTGGTATTCTCGAACGGCGAAATAGTCGGCGAGGCTCACGGTCAACCACTCTTTGATGACAAACGTATTGTTTCCTAAAGATTATTTTGCGGCGCTGCAGCAGGTGCCGCTTAATAATAGGTATGCCGACTATTCGAATTCCGCGGCAGCGAGGGCTGCCCAACAGCGCTCAGTAAATCGTCGCGAATACCAAGCCGGAGACTCTCGACAATCGGTCGATTGGCGCGCTTCAGCACGATCTCAGAAATTGGTAGTGCGCCCTCAACAGGACGCACCTACGCGCGGTTCAGTGCTATGCCTTGATCGCTCTGCATCGTTTTTACTTGAATCAGAGGATCGCGATTTCGCCCAGCGTCGCTTGGCGCTTGCACTCGGCTTACGTTGCTTGCAAAGTAAGGCTGAGTTGACTGTTGTGGCTGGCACGCAGTTTTGTGCTTTTAAGTCTGTCGCTCAAAGCAATGCTTTGCAAGATTTCCTGAGTGAACTTTCTACTCAGCCTGGCGCCGATGTGAACTTAGAGTTGGTGCCGAAATCATTTAGTACCGACACATTGGTCTTACTTGGTTCTCCATGGTCGTCGCATGAAGGCATTGCCCAGGCTTCTTTTTTTGCCACACGTTTGCGCTCACTGTTGTTAATCTCAGAGCGCGAATGCAATTTGCCTCATCAAAAGCTTAT
>CAXGOF010000184.1:0-3599 GCA_964011335.1 uncultured bacterium | reverse complement strand
TGTTTGGAAGCCTATGCATATGCAGCCGGTGTTTAAAGATTGTAAAGTTGTGGGCGGCAAAGTGGCTGAAAATATTTTTTCTACCGGGTTATGCTTGCCAAGCGGGTCAGGTCTAAGTCGTGCGGATCAGCAACGAGTTATTGACGCCATAGCAAACAAGTAATGTCTATTTATCGCAGGTTTATTTTCTTCATCGCCGTCTGGGCTGTGCCCGTTCTGATAGATTTTGTCACAGTAATCGGGGCGGAGCGTTTTTATATAAGTGAAGTTATTAGAGGAATCTTTTATTATCAGGCGCTATATGCGATTTTTTTATCCATTTTATTGGCTTTTATTTTTAGTGGGGAGGTTCTTGAAAATAAATTTACATTTGCATGTTCAGCAAGCGCGCTCACTTGGTTTTTCATAACCATATCTCAATCCGCTTTTGCTCACTACTCGGTAGCAAATGCTTACACGATGGCGGCCTCGGCCGTCGCTGGTGGGTATGCGGCTAAAGCATTGTTCAAAAGTTCAGGCAGGCTAAAATCGCTGATGATGCTCGGCCCTATAGCCTGGCCACTCCTTTTATGGCAAGGTTCGTCTTTCCCTGATGACTATGTTACGCATAGGGGTCCGCAAGAAGTGCCGCCTGCCGCCTCGGCGCCATACAAAGATATCGTCTTCATTGTGGTAGATACATTACGAGCAGATGAGTCAATAAAAAACCCGAATTCGGCCTGGAGTAATTTTTATAGCGCCCCTAATGCCACCATCTTTACGGAAGCATGGTCGCCAGCATCAGGCACTGCACCTTCGGTGAAGTCAATGTTTACAGGTAGCCCCCCTTCAGCCTGGGGACGCGACAATATCTCTGAGCCACCTCCTGAAAATGTTGAAACTATCGCAACTTACTTTCAGGATGTCGGCTATAACACAGCCGGATATACGGCAAACTCGCTTATAAATGGCGGGGGATTTAGCTCAGGGTATGAAGACTATATCGCTTTTGGAGGCTTCGACACTATCAAGCACTCGTTAATACTACGGAATCTTGTTTTCGGTAAGCGCGCCATGTCGGCAATGGCATGGGCCGAAAAGAAAGTGCTGCATAAAGTAGATGGAGATCTGATTATGTCGCTGGGAGAAAATTGGCTGAGCGCTCAGTCACAATCCGCCCCTAACTATTTATACCTACATATTGTCGATCCGCATTGGCCTTACCGCAATGCCGACGGCAGCGCCTCGAAGAAGCTATCTCACGTAGACCTTCTGCAAAGAAGGGCCGGTGACCCGCTGCCTTCAGCCATAGATTTAGCAGAGCTGAAATCCCGTTACTTACACGAGGTTGAATATAGTGCTCGCAAAATTTCTGAATTCCTTACTTTCCTTGAAGAAACAAACCGGCGTGATTCAACTTTAGTTGTTGTAGTCGGCGACCACGGCGAAGAGTTTTTTGAGCATGGTGGATTTAGTCATGGGCATGACTCTTATCAAGAACAAGTGAATGTTCCCTTAGTTATTTTCTGGCCACCGGCCAGCCAACAGATGTCAGCGGTCGTCGAGACGCCTTTTCCATTAAGTCAAATTTTTGACTTAATGAAGGGCTTTTATCTTGACGAGCCCATTGATATCAACGATCACGTTATCAGTGAAAGCTATCCGCCAAATAAGAACCGAGCGTTTTATCGGCAGAGGGATGTCGCAGTTCGGCTCGAATACCGCAAAGACATTTCACCCCTGGACGTTGATTTCCTAGAGGTGTACAACCTGACTCTTGACCCAGCGCAAGAGCACCCTATAAAGGAATTATCAGAACAGCATCGGGCGGTTATAGCAGATGCCCGAGAGGAATTGCATCAACGCTGGTTAACTTGGGGTAACTCTCGAGTCGCTAATGAGGAAGAGCCGGAAGGAATTAGCGGACTGAAAGAGCTCGGCTATACGGACGATTAGTTAGTGCCCAGCGCCGCCGTTAACAAACACAAAGTTGTTCAACGCCGCAGCCACCACGCCCATAATCGAAACGCCAGCGATAATACCCGAAGCAATCGGCACTAAGTAGCCCTCGCACTGCTGCTCGTTACGCTTGTTCCAGTAATAACCAATCATCGCTCCTATAAGCATCGACAGCGGGTACTGGAATGGCAAGATAAACCCTAAGCCAACGCCTGTTGCGGATGGTAAAAACTTTTTAGTTTTCTTCGGAGCAAAGCGATCAATCAAAGTCAAGGCTATGCCTATGCCCAAGCCAACAAAGATGGCGCTACGATGCATTTCATGCAAGTTTCCAATGCCACTGTTAAAGACATCAGCAACAGCCTTCCATGCAACCGCTGCCGGCGCTGGGAATGCCGGAGCTATCTCAGTGCCATCCGCCAAAGTCTTGCCCAATAATGCAGTTGCATCCGGCACCAATAACTTAAAGCCAATTACGGTAGCGAGAGTACCCGTAAAAATACCAAAGAACTGTGCCAAGAATTGACGCTTAGGATTTGCACCCAATAAGTATCCAGATTTAAGATCGTTCAATAAGTCTGCCGATGAGCTTGCCGCGCCCGCAGTAATGCCTGCCGTCATTAAGTTGGCGGTCGCCGATTGCGGAATTAACACGCCGTACGTTAATTGCATGATTTTACCCATCGCACCAGTAGGGGTGATATCAGATTCGCCAGTAGCGCGACATGCGACCAAGGCTAGGACGAAAGTTAAAGCCACGGCTAGCACGCCCAAGTGAATAGGCACTTCAAATTGACTGTTTGCCACAAAAATCACACCAGAGGCCGAAGCCACCATGCCGGCCACAAACCAGCTATTCGGCACCTCAACCCCGCCTTGCACGTTGTCGCCCCCTTCATTTTTCTTACCCATACCGCTTAGAGCGCGCGCAATGGTTTTCCATTGGAAAGCAAACGCTAACAACCCAGAGGCCACCATAATGGGCGCGCCTAACCACAATCCTATTTCTTTCCATGCCCGAGCTGGCTTTGTAACAGCCGCTACGGTTTCGCCGTCGAGGTTCACCCATAGATATTCTTGTGCATAAGGGCCTAGCAAGAATGCAAGTATTAATCCACTAACGGACATCCAAATCGCCACGCGTAATCCCACAAGAGCGCCAGCAGCAATCATCACGGGGTTGTGGTCCATGCGCAACGTCCAATCACTAGGCTTAGCAATTTCTGCAACACCACTCTCGTTCAGTTTAGTGCCGACATGCGGCAACCAGTCAAACAGTTTGGACGACCCCGGCAACAAGGTTTTATAAACAACCGCATCCGCCGTAGTCTTTACTTTATCAATAATAAAATGCGCGTCGATTAAAAAGGGGACTACCGCGCCGACCAATCCGGACCACATCAAGGCCCGTGCTTTTTTACTAGCTTCAGCGCCATCAGCATAAAGCGACTGTAAAGTAGAAGCCGCTGCGAGCCCACTTGGGAACTTCAGCTTTTCTTGATTGATCATATTGCGCTTCATTGGGATGGCCAATGTCACGCCCAGAATCGCCAAGAAGAATGTCCAGACAACAAGTACCCAAGTCGGTAAATGCACTCCTTGAATCATCAGTAACGCGGCAATCGCCGAAACGAAAGTCCCGCCCGTAGAATAACCGGCCG
>CAXGOF010000183.1:0-3601 GCA_964011335.1 uncultured bacterium | reverse complement strand
AACAGGATTAGTGTTAAGCGATTTAGAAGCATTTTTAAAGTTAGCAATCTTCAGTTCGAACTCGTTTTCTCCAAGGTGGAGGACGACGCGGCGTGAATGTATTGCGCTAACTTCATATGCGACAGATTTACCATCAAACTGAAGCTCTAAATAGTCACCATTTCGATATTGCTCGCCATTGATGACAGCTACAGCAGTTCCGCCGAAGATCGCGGTGGTGCTTAGGTCAAGGCCAAAACTGTTGATATCAATCGACATAAAGTCTTGCTCATCAATGACCTCTACGATTTCTTCGCTAACTAAATCGGTGTCATTACTGGCTTCAACGGCCTCTTCCCTGACCGTATTTAGCAGGCTATTAATAGGAGTAATTTCTTCGATAGAACCGTGGAACACCTTCCGATTAAGAGCTTTTGGCCAAACTTCTAGCCTCTGTAACGCAGTCTCGTATGAAGCCACCTTGGAGCTGCTTCCAGCGATGGCCGGATGTACCGTTGGCCCGGCAATTGCCGTAGTGTTCGAGGCGACAGAGGCTACTACAGCTGTTCGGTCACCTTCGTCATTGGCAAAGAGGGCGCGAGACCACACAAAGCAAGCACAGCAGAGCAATACCACTAAGGCAATAGCCTTCTTGCGTTGTACTTGTTGACGCAATTCTTCTCCGCGAGAAACCATTATTTAGCCTCCTCTTGATCAGAATCTCTGAGTACAGGAATCATGATTGATCCGGTTAAGCGAACGTCTCCATAGCTGACCTGTGCAGAGTCAAGGCTTGGCATAATAAAGGACAACTTCTCAAAGCGCACGAAGTGCTGACCTTGCTCTAACTGGTCAACTAATTTCACCAGGTCGGTATATCGCCCAGAGCCCGTCACAATAAAGCGTACGGCCGTACCACCTTTTTGTGTCGCCTTCGGCGTGATGTGTATCTCACAATTCAATTCAGCAGCCGCGCGATTGATTCTCTTCTGCACCAGGTGCGGGTTTAAATCTTGTTCAAGATTCTCTAAGGCTTCACTTGCGACAGCTAAAAAGTCTTGCCACATATCGTTTAATTGATCACGTTGTTGCGGCAACTTACTATTCTGTTGCTGGATAGAAATCGCATTTGACTGCCTTTGGAGGTAGTTATCACGAGATTCAAGGCCTGGTTTGATTTGCACGCCCCAGATGACACCCGGAATCAAGATGAAACCGAGGAGGAAAATCACGCGGTGATATTTGACAGTCATTATCGTGCCTCCGTGTGCATTTTCGCTTTGTTTAATCCTGGCATCAGTAACTCACCACGTAAATGAATAGTCACACGAACGGTATCGTTCATGTCCTCGATCAGTGCGGTGGTTTCGTCGATGCTAGCGTAGGTGAATGAGGTGAACTCACGCAGACGTTCTGGCAAGTTGATTAAGTTTTCATCGCCGCGCACTAGAGCAGTAATTTCTAAATGTATTTCTGCTGATTTGATTTTACTCAGACCTTGACGGCGCAAATCGTGCTTGAATTCAATCTTTTCAATAAGCACGTATTCACCAACAGCGCTTGCTAGCTCTGCCAAAATGGACCCCGCTGTTGGCATGCGCAAATGATCGCTCAGAGAATCTAGTCGCGCAGCGTATTGGTTCATGTCTGCGTAGAGCATTCCGAGATCTTGGCCAGCGCGAATTTCTTCTGAGTTCGGCGCTTCAGCCAATTCGGCTATGCGCCGCTGTTGCTTCGCTTCAGCAGAAACGCTGAAGGCTCCAGCGAGGCAGGCCGTTATAAATAGCATTAATATCGCCACGCGACGCGGGGTTCGCCGGCGCTCTAAATGTTGCTCAAAGGCTACATTAGGCATAAAATCCGCTGTTTTCATTATTTGTACCCTCGCATTGCTAAGCCTAGAGACACAGCCCATAAGTGCTGATTCTCTAAGACATGCTTGGGCGCATCAATACCTAACTTGATAAACGGTTTGGCGACCTCGGTTGGTATTTGTAAAGCATTCGCCAACGAAGTTTCCACCTCGGGTAAGTTCGCACCGAATCCGGTCAAGAAGACTTGATTGAGCTTGGCACCACGATGACGATTTGCATAATGGCGTAAACAAGCACGAACTTCCTGCGCCACTGATTCGGACTCTAGGCGCAGTGCATGAAGTAATTCCGCTCCGCGCCCGAGAGCTTGTTCAGCTAGTTGCGAGATTAAGGTCGCTTGGGTTGATTCAGAGGGGGCGGAGTCATCGTTATTGAAAACCAATTTGTTTAAATCAATTTCGTCAACATTTAATACCTTGTCGAGTGTGCCTAGCAAACGTTCTCCGCTTAGTTGCATTGGCTTTAAGAAGCGTAATTCTCCACCCTGCATAATGCCGAAAAACGAGTGCCCAAAACCTAGATGTAGAAAACCCCAAGGATTCTCTAGTTCGCCGTGCATTGCCTGTAGACTACGCCCTAAGGGGAATGCTGAAATTTCAAGTCCGCAGGTCCGCATGCGTAAGTTGTCAACGGCTTCTTCGCAACGACGCTTTTCTGACTGCCCAATACTTACCAGTAGCAGTTCTTCACGCGCCTGAAGATCGCCTTCTTTAAAGTTGCCATTCAGTGGGATGTAACGATAGGCCACACCTTCGGGGTCGTTAATCGACCGTAGTGCAGTTTCCTTCAAGGTTTGCTGCATCTTCCCGCGATTATGTGCGTCAACCGGTACTAGCGAAACAGCGACATCGTTGCCACTTAAACTAACTAGGCAATCTTTGCCGCGCGTTTTCATGTCTTTTAAACGTGGAAGCATATTTTCAACAACTATCATTTGACGACTAGCTCCAGCAGCCTCTACTTCTTCTGCGCAACGTACCGACCAGCCCTTAGGGCCACCATCGAGTTGTAAAATGCGTGTTTCGAGTGCCCCGAAGTGCACGGCAATCGGCGAGGTTCGAGTAATTAATTTCATGGGCTGGAGCGTGTTGTATTCCTATTTCGGCAAGGAACGCGTCGCAGCGTAAGCTAAATCCAATTAACTATTGCTGCAGTAGAGAAGATGAATACCATGGCAGCAGCCAAGGCCATTAAGGGACGTTTGTTGTTATTTTTCATAGTTCGAAGAGGACAACACCATCCTCGGTGACGGTCGTGGAGTTGATTTTGAAGGAGCCTGTGTCTGCCCAGTACACCCAACCTGTTGTTCCGTCAGCGTTTAAGAGAGATCCTCCCGGCTGAATAACCATGATGGTCGTTAGATTGTTAAATGGATTAGCGGGTAGTGCGTCACGCAAATATGGGCCGAAGTAATAGCCCGGAGTACCTATAGCAGCAGTGATGCCATCGTCGTTGCTAGCTAATTGCAACTGATTGAGCAGCGTCTGTTCAGACCATAGTCCAGTGGTATCGTCGTGTCCGGGGATTTGCTCGCAGTGTTGGAAGGTATAAAAATCGCAAGCGGCGCGCATGCGACCGAGCTGCGATTGTACAGCGGACACTTGCGCGTTACTAACCGTAGCTTGGAAACTCGGTATGGCTATGGTGGCCAGCATCATCAAAATCGCGGCTACCACTGATAATTCGATTAGGGTAAAACCGGAATGCGATTTGTTACGAGTGGTTTTCATTGGTAGCGAAGCGTTAAC
>CAXGOF010000182.1:0-3621 GCA_964011335.1 uncultured bacterium | reverse complement strand
TCACACTCGCGCACATGTTGCGCATAGGCTTGACTTCCATAAAGTACCCCAAAAACATTCACCGCAAAGTGACGCTGTAAATCTTCATCTGTTAAGTCGCGTAACGCCACTACCGGCTCAAGCATGCCGGCGTTATTCACCAACAAATCAATCGCGCCAAACTGGTCATTGACCTGCGATACAAAATTAAACATCGCTTGGCGATCGCTGATATCAAATTGCGCAGTCATCACATCACTGCTGCCATGCAAAGGAATCTCGCTTCTGGCACACAGCGCCAACTTAGCGCCTAGTGAATGAAAATCTTGAGCGAGGCCCGCGCCAATACCACGCGAGGCTCCTGTAATGAGAATGACTTTCCCTGTTAGGTTAGTGGCCGACATAGCCACATCATATCAGCGAGTGCGTCCGCTATTTTTCAATCTACGGCGCTTTGGCGGAGTACCGCCATTAGCAGCATTACGTCGCGCGCGTTTCTTTTGCTGAACGCTAGGCTTAGCGCGAATGTTTTCGTCGGGCTTAAAGCCATTAACAACAGAGCGCTTTATCGGATGCCCCAATAATTTCTCGATGTCGTGCAACAACTTAGTTTCGTCAGCAGACACCAATGAAACGGCATGCCCCGATTCTCCGGCGCGACCCGTGCGGCCGATGCGGTGCACATAATCTTCTGGCACATTCGGTAATTCGTAATTAACTACGTGCGGCAGTTGTTCAATATCTAAACCGCGCGCCGCAATATCCGTAGCCACTAACACTTGCATTTTACCTTGCTTAAATTCTTTCAGCGCCCGAGTGCGAGCTGCCTGCGATTTATTTCCGTGAATAGCCGATGACGGGATTCCCGACTTGGTTAGTTGTAAAGATAAACGGTTCGCGCCATGCTTGGTGCGCGTGAACACTAATGCTTGGTACCAATTATCTTCTTTAATTAAGTGCGCCAGCAATTCGCGTTTTCGCGTTTTGTCAACAGGATGGATTATTTGCGCGACTTTGGCTGCTGTTTCGTTGCGTTTAGCCACCTGAATCTCTTCAGGGTAAACCATAAAATCTTTAGCTAGTTCACGGATCTCGTGAGAGAAGGTCGCTGAGAACAGCAGCGTTTGGCGACTCGTTGGCACAGCATTAACAATGCGGCGAATATCGCGAATAAAGCCCATGTCTAGCATTCTGTCGGCTTCGTCTAAGATTAATGTTTCGATCCGGTCGAGCTTAATGGTGCCCTGCGACATATGATCCATCAAGCGCCCTGGAGTGGCGACCACAATATCAACACCGGCGCGCAACTTCTTAAATTGCGGATTAATATTTACACCACCGAAAATGACCATCGACTTAAAATCGAGATAGCGCCCGTAAGTGGCAATACTTTCTTCGACCTGCGCTGCTAATTCGCGTGTCGGCACCAACACTAGTGCGCGTATATGACGTTTGCCGCCACCACTTCCTTTCTTCTGCAGGTTTTGCAACAACGGCAAAGTAAAGCCAGCCGTTTTACCAGTGCCTGTTTGTGCGCCCGCCAACACATCAACCCCATCAAGAACCAGCGGAATGGCGCGTGATTGAATAGGGGTAGCCTTGGTATAGCCTTGGTCTTTGACCGCACGAAGCAACTCATTCGATAGCCCTAGTTCAGAGAATTTATTAGTCATAGTCAACGTAAACGAGCAGAGATTGTAACCGCGCCGATAAAATAAGCCACTTCGATGACTCAACTTGCCATATCACTCGCGCCCATGGAGGGCATTACCGATCGTAGCTTTCGCCATTTAATTGTCGAATGCAACGCTCCGGGAAGCGTAGCGATGACTACTACCGAATTTGTGCGAGTGTCACAAACTCCAACGCCGCTCGCAGAATTAGTTAAAGCGCTGGGTGACAAACCTGCAAACACCAAAACCGGCATTCAACTGATGGGCAATGATGTCGACATTTTGGTTGAAAGTGCGCGCCGTGCTGCCGAAGCTGGCGCTGACTTCATTGACTATAACTTCGGATGCCCCGCGCCTCGTGTTTTTAAACATGGTGCTGGCTCAGCATTGCTAGCTAGGCCAAATTTAATCTCTGACATAATAGTGGCAAGTAAAGCTGCCGTTAATGTCCCGGTAAGCGCGAAAATACGTTCGGGTATTGAGCACGACTCAAATATCGAAGATATGTGTAAGCAAATTGAAGACGCTGGGGCTGACCTGATTATCATTCACGGCCGTCTAAAGACTGATCGCTACACCGACCCTGCTGATTGGTCACGCATCACGCGTGCGGTAAATGCGGTGAGCATCCCAGTGCATGGTAATGGCGATGCGGTCGACAGCGCTACCATCCAAAAAATGATTGATGAAACCGGATGCGCGGGAGTGATGATCGGTCGCGGTGCTCTGAATAATCCATGGATATTCGATGAGTGGGCGAATAACACGCCGCGACGCAGTCCATTTGAATTTTTTAAATGGCTGCAGCTTTATGCGCAGCGCATGGCTGACGGTGACGCGACACCGACTCAGGTGCTCGGCAAATTAAAGCAGGCTGCCAAAGCAATGGGGCCCGCGGGCAATATCCCGTTCGAGCATTCACTTCTTCGTGGCAACGACTTCTTCGGCGAGCTCAAGCATCTTTTGTCTAAAGACCTCGCTTGAGTATTGCAGGGAGCTCTGACGGATATGCCCGGTATCCCAACTAGTATCTTCGGCTAGTTGCAGCGCGCCCACAATTTCATCAAGGGTTTGCGCGTTAAAGTGAACACCTGTTTCGCCATGGCGTACGGTTTCTTGAGTGCCGCCCTTTTTTAGCGCAACCACCGGGCGCCCTGCTGCCAATGCCTCAACCGGTGCGATTCCAAAATCTTCTTCTGAGGGGAATAAAAAACCTTTTGAGTTCGCATATAGTTCGGCCATTTCTGAGTCATCGACAAATCCTAAAAAATCTATGGTCGGTCCAGCCATTTTCTCCAATGCTTCGCGCATGGGTCCGTTGCCGGCGACCTTTAACTTTATCTGTAATTTATTGCAAGCCTCAATAATTAAATCGACGCGTTTGTATCCTTCAAGCCTAACGGCACAAAAATAATAATCACCGGGCTCCGTCGCTTCGCCTGCTGCAATAAATGGCTTAATGTCAACGCCAGGATAAACAACCCGCGCATCAACGTTATAAAACTGTTTAACATAAGCTGCGATGTACCGCGAGTTAGCAACGAACATATCTGGGTTGGCGCCATGCTTTTGGTCCCATTTCTGGAATCGATTGCAAAAAAAATTCAACAGTGGGTGCGCCACCTTAGGGTAACCCGACAAAAACATTTCACGGCGGTCGTAAGCGAACATCGCCGGGCGATGGATATAGCACAGGTGCGGTATCCCTTCGGGGCTAACAATGTTCTTTGAATACGAAACTGACGAGGACAAAAGCAAATCTATATCCCAGTCCATTCGCTTGGGCATACCGTCAATGATGCTCGGGTATAGCGGAAACGGCCAGCGGTATTTGCTTGCGGGAACTAATTTTTGCAGCCACGATGACCTAATGTCCCAATTGGAGTACTGCCCATTCTGCTCGTCATGCAGGGTATATACCGACGCCTCTGGCCATAGGCGGTGAAAGTCTTCCAACACCTTCTCTGCC
>CAXGOF010000181.1:0-3654 GCA_964011335.1 uncultured bacterium | reverse complement strand
CGCGCTTGACGAAGATGACTGGGATGGCTGGCGCACTTTAACTGACCAGTTAGGTGATGACATCCAGCTTGTCGGTGACGATTTATTTGTGACTAACCCTAAACGTTTATTGCGCGGTATTGATGGCGGTCAAGCGAATTCAATTTTGATTAAGGTGAATCAAATAGGTACTTTGACTGAAACCTTACGGGCGATTGATGTTGCATACGAAGCTGGCTTTACCGCCGTTATTTCTCACCGCTCTGGCGAGACCGAGGATACCACGATTGCCGACTTGGCAGTAGCCGTTGGTGCCGGACAAATCAAGACTGGCGCTCCGTGTCGTTCTGACCGTGTCGCTAAATACAACCAACTGCTGCGCATTGAAGAGTGGCTCGGTAGCTCTGCGCGTTATGGCAACGCAATGCCACTGTAATTGAAGTGACCTCAAAGAAAATCCGGAAGAAGGCATTGTTCACTGATGGTGTTCTCTGGCTAATTACCATCCTTGCGGGGATTATGTTCTTGCTACCGAAGGCTGTAAGTCTCATTCAGACACGCGAGAAAGAGAAGATTGAGGCCCTCCAAGCCGAATTGGCAGAGCGAGAGCTCAAAGAATCGCAAATCAAGGTCGAATACCTGGGTAGTGACCCCGATGCCCTGAAAAAGATTAGCGAACAAAGAGCACTCTCCGAACGTAAGCAAAATAATGAATGACATCCCCAATTCTCAGCAGCAGGCTGCAGCCAAGTATGCGCAGGCCTATCAAGACTTAAAAGCCCAAATCGCGCGCGTGATTGTTGGCCAAGACGAGGTTGTCGAGCAGCTTTGCATTGCGGTGGCTGCACAGGGCCATGCGATATTAGTTGGCGTACCTGGCTTGGCGAAAACGTTATTAGTGAGCAGTTTCGCCGAAGCGGTCGACCTCGACTTCAATCGCATTCAGTTTACACCCGACTTGATGCCTGCAGATATCACTGGGGCCGATGTGCTGCATTCTGACGTCCGCACCGGCGAACGTAGCTTCAGGTTTATGCACGGGCCATTGTTTAGCAATATTGTGCTAGCCGACGAAATCAACCGTACGCCGCCAAAGACTCAAGCAGCGCTACTTGAAGCAATGCAGGAGCGTCAAGTCACCGCTGGTGGTAACACTATGATTTTGCCAAAACCGTTTTTTGTATTGGCCACGCAAAATCCTATTGAGCAAGAAGGCACTTACCCACTTCCTGAAGCAGCGCTCGATCGCTTTTTGTTTTTCATTAAAGTTAATTACCCAAGTGCCGACGAAGAGGCCGATATCTTGCGCCGCACGACTGGCGAAGTGAATGCTGAAATCGAAAAGGTTCTAAGCAGTGACGAGCTGATTGAATTACAAGATCTGGTAAGAAGCATTCCTGCTGCAGATAGTGTTCTTGATTATGCGGTTGCACTCACTCGCAACAGCCGTCCTGGTAACGAGGCCCCTGATTTCATCAACGCCAATGTCACCTGGGGAGCAGGCCCGCGTGCGGCGCAATCATTGGTAATGGCTGCGAAAGCGAAGGCCTTGCTGAACGGTAAAAGCCATGCGAGTATCGCCGATATCCAAGCCGTTGCGAAACCAGCACTGCGACACCGCGTGGTACTAAACTTTGCCGCTGAGTCAGAGGGGCTAAACTCGGATAGCATCATCCAGCAACTCATAGAATTTATCTCTGAGCATGCAACCCGTTTCGATGGCTAGGCAGAGTCCATCGCATGACACAAAATTGCTCGAGCGATTGAAGCGCCTGCAGTTGCGCGCGCAAGTTGCCGTTGATGGCATCCAAAAGGGAATGCATCGCTCGTCGCTGCGTGGTGTCAGCACTACTTTTGCTCAACACCGCGAGTATGTGCCTGGCGACGATGTCCGCCACCTTGATTGGCGGATTATGGCGCGCAGCGATCGCAATGTTCTGCGCGAGTTCGAAGAAGAGACTGATTTATGCGTTTACTTCGTCCTAGATGCGTCGCTGTCGATGTCTTATGGCCGCGCCGTTTCAAAGCTCGAGTATGCGACTTATATTATTGCTGCTTTGGCACGCATTGTCACCCAGCAAAACGACCGCTTTGCGCTTGCTGTTCAAACTACAGGGGGCACCAAATTATTGCTACCGCCATCTCGCGGCCTCACGCAATGGAAAAGTTTGTGCGATTTGTTGGCGCGGGTCGAAGCTGACGGCCAAATGGACACTAACGCGGAGATGTTAAATTTTTCGCAACATTTACATCAGCGTAGCGTAGTTATTTGGATGAGCGATTTCTTAGATAGCGCAGAGGATAGTGTGCAAAGCGCACGCGCCTTTAGCGGCCAGCGGCATGATTTATGGGCACTGCGGGTGCTTGACGGCGACGAAGTTGATTTCCCATTCACGGACTTAAGCCAATTCGAAGGCCTCGAAGACGATTTGCTGCTTAAAGCCAATCCGATGGCGATTGCCGAAGCCTACCGGACCGAGTTCGAAGATCACGCGCAAAACCTACGTCAACAAATGCGTTCGCTGGGTTGCACCTTTCGCCGCCTGCGCACCGATGCCTCCGTTGAAGAAAATATCCTTCAAGTCTTAGCTAGTCGAGATTCCAAACTCGCACGTAAAGGTCGATGAATTTTATTTTCGGATCGCTCTTGTGGTTGCTGCCCTTGGCTACGGTACCAATTATTATTCACTTATTGCAACGCCAGCGTTATGTGCAAGTAAAGTTCGCCGCTACTGATTTTTTACGTAAGGCTATTCAACGGGTGCGACGCAGGGTTTTATTGCAAGATTTACTCTTGCTCTTATTGCGCACTCTGGCGGTGATACTAGTGATATTAGCCTTAGCGAGACCCAGCGCTCATTCGCAACTTCTTGATGCCTCTCGCGCGCCGCAACTTGAAGTTGTCGTTCTTGACGCCTCAATGTCTATGCAGCAATTTGTTGGTGACAGCAATGCTTTTAGCGCTGCGCAGGACATAGCAAAGAATATCTTCAGCGTTCTCGACGACAGTCGTGATCGCGCTGCATTAATTGTGGCATCGCGGCACGCACAAATTTTATCACAGGGTGCCTCACGCCAAGCATTGTTAGAGATTACTGCAAATGAGCTAGAATGTGGCAACGCAAATGCAAATTGGCTAGATGCTGTCCAGATTGCTAAAGAAGTCATTGGTGAGCTAGCGTTTGAGAATAGCGAGGTTCGGTTGACAATCATTAGTGATTTCCAAGACAATGAATGGTTTGATGGTGGTGAAGCCGCAACGGCTATGCAGTTATTTAGTGATAGCAAGGTAGTCATTGATTATCAAACGATTGGCGCAGGGCAAACTTCAAATGTAGCGGTGCATCATTCGACTGTTACGCCTCAGGCTGTAGTGAAAGGCGGCGAAATCGTATTCAGTTGCGAAGTGCGCAATTACACTAGCCGCTCACAGCAGCGATTACTGCAACTATTCATTGACGGAAAGGTTATCGCTGAGAAAGATCTCGAAATTAAGGCGCGTAGTAGCGAAAGCTTTGAGCACATGTTCACTCTTAATGAGGTGGGTTCGCGTAAAGTTGAAGTTGCGATTGCTAGCGATGGCTTACGCGCCGATGACCAGCAAAGTGTTGGTCTAGAGGTGGTAACTGAATGGACGACTATTTTATGTAGCAACAGATCAAATATTTTATTTAA
>CAXGOF010000180.1:0-3654 GCA_964011335.1 uncultured bacterium | reverse complement strand
GTTCGCCATAACATGGATGCTAGTGCGTTTTATAGTCCGAGGCGTCGGCGTGCGCCAAGTGGCATTAAATTATTAAGGCGTATTTTCAAAAGCATGATAAAGTAAATGCGTGAGTTCTTCTTCCGCGCCTACGCAGCCACTGCTGTTTGACCGCATACTTGTTGAAAAAGTATGGGGTGGTCAGCGCTTGGCTGAGTCGTTGTCCCTTGAGCTACCGTTTAGCGGCCCACTTGGCGAAACATGGGAATTAAGTGACTACCCTGGGAAAGAAACACTTATTTGCAATAGCGAATATGCCGGAAAGTCTATGCGTGACTTAATGGAGGATCATGGTGCGGCAATTCTGGGTGGCTCAAAGCCAACTGCCGACGGGCGGTTTCCGCTGTTAGTAAAGTTGCTAGATGCTGGAGATAATTTATCTGTACAAGTGCACCCGCCAGATGGCGAGAAGTCGCCAACGGGTATAGGCAAAACCGAAGCGTGGTATGTTTTAGACAGCGCCGATGACGCCACCTTGATTTGTGGCTTGCTCCCCGGAACTGAAGCGTCGAAATTTGCGCTTGATGCTCCCACTTCTAAAGTGCGTAATTATTTGGTTGAAGAAAATGTTGCCGCTGGCGATTGTGTTTACATTCCTTCTGGGCAAACGCATGCCATTTGCGCCGGAACAGTGCTGGTTGAAATTCAGCAAACTTCTGATATCACTTATCGCATGTACGACTGGGACCGCTTGGGCCTTGATGGTAAGCCGCGCGAAACACATTTACAAGAATCGCTTGGCGTTATCGATTACGACTTGTTGCCGTCTAACCCTGAGCGGCGTGAATTGTCGTCGCCGGTTTACAATGGTGAATGCGCAGCGTTGTGTGGTGGCGAATACTTCACAATGCACTTGCATCGTCATGGCGAGCAAGGGGCCGTTGTCGCCAAGAAAAATAAAGCGATTATTCTAGTTGTCGTTTCTGGCCAAGGCGAGATAACAGCGCCGAATGGCGAGTTCGAAACGATCGCTGTGAGGTACGGCGACACGATATTAATTCCTGCTTATCTAAAAGGCGTGCATGTTCAATCTACAAGCGAAGACAACTTTGATTTTATTCGCGCTACCGCGAGCTAATTAATGGTATCACGCCGTAAGAAAACATCTCGCAAGCCCATTGGTGGCAGTGGCCGCGGCAAGCCAATGCGGAGCAAGCGTCAAACACGTTTAGCCGCGGCGACGATTGAGGCATCGTCAAGCGCCCGCGTAGGCGTAGCCTCTGAAAAAAGGGAAAGCGCTGGAGTTCGCCTGAACAAATGGTTGGCCGAGCAGGGTGTTGACTCACGACGTAAGTGCGATGAAAAAGTATTTGGCGGCGATGTTAGTGTCAACGGTACCGTCATTATGGAGCCAGGGTACCGAGTCCTAGATGGCGATGACGTCCGCGTTGATGGCGTGAAAATTTTGGCCAGCCGACGTTTGTATTACTTGTTTTATAAACCGAAGGGCGTCCTTTGCACTAATGATCCACGCGAGACAGATACGCGTGTTTGCGATTTAGTTGATCCTATGGTCCCAGGTCGTGTGCATACTGTTGGCCGCCTCGATAAAGAGTCCGAGGGCTTGCTGCTATTAACTAATGACGGTGATTTCTCTCAGATTATTACTCATCCGTCATTTGGTATTCGTAAAACTTATGTTTGTTACATTAATCACGCGATAACCCATGCCGATATTGAAAGGGCTCGCGAGGGCGCTTACATTGATGGATCAAGGGTTGTTCCAGAATCGTTGCGCCTGATGCGTTCGTCTAAAAAAGGCGCTACCGTAGAAATGACCATTAGCGAAGGGCGTAATCGCGAGGTCCGTCGCGTGTTGGCAAGATTTGACATGCGCGTTAAGCGCTTGAAGCGTGTGCGTATAGGAAACCTTGGTGTGGCAAAATTGAAGCGCGGCTCAATTCGCCCACTTACTAAAAAAGAACGTGATGACTTAGTTGCGATGGCGCGCAGCTCTTCGGGCAATGCTTAGATACGACACTATTATTCGTGACCCGGTTCACGGCGACATCCCTCTTACTAAAGAAGAGATGTCCATTATTGACACGGAAGAAATGCAGCGTTTGCGTAATGTGCGTCAGCTGGGCGCCACTTACTTGATATATCCCGGCGCGCAGCATTCACGATTTGAACATTCAATTGGTACGGCGCACTTGGCATCGCGGATGATTAACGCGATTAACTTCGAGCGTGACCGTCGTGACGATAGTCGCCTTGATGGCTTTGATCAGTATGGCGAGCGCGTGGTGCGTTTGGCCGCTTTGGTGCATGATTCAACCCACCTCCCTTTTGGCCACAACATTGAAGACCAGACAGGCTTGTTACCGCGGCATGACATCCCCGAACGCTTTGCTAGCATGTTGTCCAACAAGACATCACTGGGCCGCGCGCTTGAGCGCACTGGAGCCAAAGAAGACGTGCTTTCCATTTTGGCACCATCATTGGTTGCTGAAAACAAACGGGCTCCTAAATACTGGAAAGAATTGGTTAGTGGTACTATTGATGCCGACAATCTCGATTATCTAAAACGTGACGCGATGTTTACCGGCCTAAATATCGAATACGACGAACGTGTGTTTAGCGTGTTTAGGGTTGATCGCCGGACCCAACAACTCTACGTTGACCTGGGGCGCAGCGGGTATCTAAAAGAGGCTGTGTTAAGTGAAATTATTCGTTGCTTGGAAGCGCGCTTCTATTTCTCTGAACGCGTTTATTACCACCACGCCAAGATCGCCGCCGGCTCTTTGGTGGCAAAAGCCGTAGAAATCGTGCTGCTAGAAGAAGCCGTTACTTTCGAACAGCTGCAAGTTTCGACCGACGCTGGACTATTTGACTTGCTCGCAAGCGCAATCATTAAGGACGGTCGTTCGCGCGAACTACTCGATTTATATTTGCACGCAATTAAGCGTCGTCGGCTACCTAAGCGTGCAGCAGTGTACCCTGTTTATGCGAATGCCCAAGCGCAAGCAGGCTTGGTCGACAAGTACTTCGGCGCGGGATCTGCTGATTACCGCCGACAAGTCGAGGCTGAAATGTCAGTCGAGCTGGAAAAGCTAACGGGCAAGCTGATTCCGTTTATGCTGTATTGCCCATCATCAAAAATGCAGCTAAAGCAAGCAAATCTGCTGGTGCATTGGCCAGGCGATGCACACCTCTCGCCACTTTCTGAACATAGCGACAAAGTGCCACGCCTGCTCGATCTTGAACAATCATACGGGCGTATGTGGAAATTCTATGTACACGTTCTCGGCGCTGACGAACGCGAAATAGAATTAGCTCAGCAAGTTTGCGCCGAGTTCTTCCCTGATGTCAACAACGTGCTAACCCGCGATGACAATTTCACCAATGCTCGCTCGAGCTCCTTTTCAGGGGCGGCAAACGAAAGCCTGAAGTGATTTTGTCCGCCAAACGCACTGCCGCCAATAGTAGCGATGTTATCTGCTTCCAGGAGTAGCCTGGCGAAGTCATCGCCGCTGTTTATGGTTATGCCACTTGCGTCAGTGCAGCCAATCAACTCGCTGATGTCGACGAAACAGTAGAACGCGCCTTGCGGTTCGGGGCAGCTAATGCCCTCGATATTTGCAATGCCAATGGTAATGAGTCGGCTGCGCTTCT
>CAXGOF010000179.1:0-3742 GCA_964011335.1 uncultured bacterium | reverse complement strand
ATGGGCGGTAGCGAATGATTTCTCATTCGATCCTAACCGTAGCCGTGAGCTAGGGCACCGACTTTCGCTCTTGGACAAATTGAATAAAGGCAGCAATCGCTATGCGTACGATTATTTACATGGCGACTACCAGGGCTACGCGGCTGATGCCTTCACTTATCATTATGAGACCTACTCGACAAACTCAAAAGGTCATCGTCAAACGCATCACCATCACCTCGGAATCATCGCTATTAAAATCGAGCGACCTTTCCCAGAGTTACATATTCAGCCGGAAGGGTTTTTCTCGAAGATAGGTCAGTTCTTGGGATTCGACGATATCGACTTCGAGTCGGTCGAGTTCTCTAAGAAGTTCGCAGTGAAATCTGGTGACAAGAAACTTGCTTATGACTTTTGTAATACCGGAATGATGGAATACTTGCTGAAGCATCAAGGCACCGCTTTAGAGCTCGACGGAGATACTTTAGCCTTGTATGATACTGGTAGGCTAGAACCGGACGAGCTCGATTACTACTTACAACACTTGATCAAGATTCGATCACTAATGCCCGACTACCTTTTTAGAAAATAATGACTTACGCCATTTACGCCATAATCGGAATACCACTTTTTGCTCTTACAATCGGCATAATCATGTACAACGGGCTTGTTTCTATTCGCAATCAATGCGACGAAGCTTGGTCGAATGTCGATACCGAATTAAAGCGCCGCTACGATTTAATTCCGAATTTAATCAATACCGTAAAGGGGTATGCAAAGCACGAAAGCGAGTTGCTGGCAAAGGTGACAGAGATGCGCGAGAAAGCGTCTGCTAATAATGGCGACGTGGCTTCTCAGGCGGTCGATGAAATGGCATTGCAGGGCGCTCTTTCCAGTTTGATGGTGAGGCTTGAGGCTTATCCAGATTTGAAGGCCAGCACCAATTTTGCCGAATTACAATTAGAATTGGCAAACACTGAAAACCGTATTCAGGCTGCGTTGCGTTTTTATAACGGCAACATTCGCGAGAATAATAATAAAGTTCAGCAGTTTCCGTCGAATGTCATCGCCGGTATGTATAGTTTCACGCCGCGCGAGTTCTTTGAAATAGAAATACCTGAGATGCGTGAAGCACCCCAGGTATCTTTTTAAGCTATAAGTTTAGCTTGGCTAGTGTTTACCAGCGGTTGTTATCGCGACGATCGCCGCCACCGCCGCGATTATTATCGCGTGGCTTGCGCTCTTCAGCAACATTTACGCGGATATCGCGACCTTCCTGCTCAGAACCATCTAGGCCCTTGATTGCAGCTTCGCCACCGTCATCATCTATTTCGATGAATCCGAAGCCACGGGAGCGACCGGTTTCGCGGTCGTTAATTACTTTACTGTCGGTTACTTCGCCGAATTCAGAAAAAAGATCACGGAGCTCATCGTCACCGATGCTCCAAGGAAGGTTACCAACAAAAAGTCGCATTATATTATTTATTAAGAGTGAGGCCAGGATGGCCAAGGTAAGTATTCTAGCGTCGCGCAAGCAAATGTGCTTAATTTGTATAATTTTGAAATAATCTCACTTGAAATTTATGGCTTTGACTAACTCAGGGGCGCTTTTATCCCCACTTACGGCATTATGATAGGGAGTGCTATCTTTCAGGATAACTAGTCATTCGAGTGACAGTTGGGATGACGAAACTCTAGTTTACATAGAAGCTTAGTTCATATTGGCTTATTACAGATTCCTGAGATGAGCGCAATTATTGCCGATTACACCGTGTCGCCACATTGTGCGGCTTTTTTTTTGGGGGGGCGGTGACATCTGGACAAGTGATTGGAATTTTCGGGGGCGTCTAAGCCGCCTCACAATCGACCGCTAATTCTATTAGACTATGCGCGCATATGCCGCTCATCACCCTCCAAGGAGTAAGTAAAGCTTACGACGACAACCGCCCGTTGTTGACGAAAGTTGATTTAACGGTTACTTCACAAGATCGTATTGGCCTGATCGGCCCTAACGGAGCGGGCAAGTCGACATTGCTAAAGATGATGGCGGGGGTCGACGCTTTAGATAGTGGTACCCGCGTGTTGCGCAACGGTTTACGTATTGGCTATCTCGAGCAAGAGCCAGTTTTCGATAACGACCTGACTATTGAGGATGCCGTCCGCGAGGGCTTAAGCGAGCATCATGCCGTTCAAACAAGATTGTTTGCGACTTATGAAAAGCTAGCTGATGGGGCGGATGTGTCCGATCGTATCGAAGACCTTGAGCATCAGCTTGAACGACTCGGTGGCCATGATGTCGAGCATAAAATTGCGGCGTCCATCCATGGTGTGGGTTTGAAAGACGCGTCGTTAACTTGCGGTAATCTATCCGGCGGTGAGGCGCGTCGTGTAGCACTAGCCAAATTATTAGTGTCGGCGCCTGACCTGATGTTGCTCGACGAGCCGACCAACCACCTCGATGCTTTTGTGATAGCTTGGCTTGAAAAGCAGCTGACGCAAATGAAGGTTCCGTTAGTGCTGGTGACACATGATCGCTTTTTGCTCGATCGTGTTGTGAACAAAATTGTCGAAGTCGATCGTGGTTCTATCTACTCCTACCCTGGAAACTACAATGAATACTTGAAGTTACGCATCGAACGTATTGCTTCTCAAGAGAAGTCAGAGAATGCCCGCCTAGCTTTGTTGAAACGTGAAACCGCATGGATGCGCGCGGGCGTTCTTGGGCGCGGTACTAAAGCGAATGCACGCATTAAACGTTTTGATGCTTTGGCCAGTTCTAAGCCTTTAGAAAGCGACGTGAAACTTGAAATGGAAATCCCACGCGGTCCGCGCTTGGGTTCTAAAGTCGTTGAAATAGAAAATTTACGTTTCGCCTATCCTGAAAAGAAAATTTTAAACGGCCTCGACCTTAAAATTGAAAACGGAATGCGCCTAGGTATCGTCGGGCCCAACGGCGTTGGTAAAACGACTTTGATTAAGTTGTTGCTCGGCCAACTCGAGCCAGATGGCGGAAGTGTCACCATCGGCGAGACTGTAAAGTTTGGTACGCTTGAACAAAAACGTGAAGACCTTGATGACGAAGCAACCGTCATGGAAGAGATCGCCGGCACCGGGAAATACGTGGTCGTCGGCGAAAGTAAAGTTCACATTGCCGGCTTCTTGAATTCATTCTTGTTCCCAGGAGCAAAGAAATTAGTCAAGGTAGGCTCGCTGTCAGGTGGCGAACGCGGACGCGTTCTACTCGCCAAATTGTTGCTGCAGGATTGCAATGTGTTGGTTCTCGACGAACCTACCAACGACCTCGACCTTAATACGTTGCGCGCGCTTGAAGAAGCCTTGTGTGCTTTTTATGGTTGCGTGTTGTTGGTTAGCCACGACCGCTGGTTCTTAGACCGCGTCGCAACTCACGTTCTATACCTTGACGATCGCGGTGGTGCGTTCTTGCACACCGGTGATGTCAGTTCACTCCTTGAACGCTGGTCTCCGGATGAAGGGATTGTCGAGCAGGTAGCTGAAAAAATGCCGGTTATGGCAAACCCTGAAGAGAAGAAGTCTACTTCGAAGCGTAAATTGAATAATAAAGAGCGTCTCGAGTTTGACGGTTTACTCGACGAGGTCACAACCATTGAAAAAGAAATGGCGATCCTCGATTCGAAGCTCTCCGACCCTGAGATATACGCGACAGGCGATAAACAGCTTGCGGTACTGCAGAAACGGCGCGCCGAGCTAGAAACGCTTATTGTCGCTAAAACCAAGCGTTGGG
>CAXGOF010000178.1:0-3758 GCA_964011335.1 uncultured bacterium | reverse complement strand
ATACACCAATATAAAAGAGTGCGAGCCCCCCTGCCTACCCTTCTACTGAGCTTAGTTGCTCTTTTCCCCTTTGCTTGTCAATCATACCCTCAGGCGGCGCAGGCTTTAGTCGATCGCCCAGATTTCAGTTCGGCCGAAAAATGCGCTAAAAGTTTCTTCGCCGCTCTGTCGACCAATGCGGCCCAGGCCGAATATGCTTGCTTTGCGCGCGAGCTAAAACGCAATTACGGCGCTACTTTCGATGCCTACTTAATTAGCCGCCCACAGTTTGACGAGCAACTTGGCAACACGCGCAAATATGCCTTTGAGCTAGAAGTGATGTCTACTGAAACGCTTAGCGACGGCAAATTATTGATTTGGTGGGGATACAACGATAGCCGAATTATTGGCACGGTTTGCGTCGCGCAACATTATTTCTCGTTAGAATCAGGCGAGGGAAGCTTCGGTGCACAGATTGATTTTGCACCGCGTAACTTTATTGATGCTAAAGGCAAGCGTTTAATCATCGACATCAGCAATCCTATCATTCGCACCTTACCGAACAACGAACAGCTCTCTTCATTCACCATCGCTAGTGAATGGAAAATAGCCGATTTTGTCGAAGCGCCGCAGTCTTAGAGTTCGAGCTCGAGGCTATCTTGGCTAGGAAGCACTTGCGCCAAAAACGCATTCGAGTTTACTAAAGACGCATCGGGTGCCACTGCAGTAGCTGAGACCATCTCGAGGGGCTCGCCGAGCAAATCGACCAGGTTGTGCTCTGTGATTGACTTCATAACGCGTTCCGCGAACATCCGCGTGCCTTCAGGACCGGTGTGCGGCAACATCGCGACCAAGGAATGGTCGGCAACGTGTGCAGCTACATCAACATCGCGTGTATCGAGCAACAACAAGCCTGAAAGCTCGAGGAGCACATCTTGACTGATCTCGCCTTCCCAGCTGAAAGCCGCTAAGCCCAATGGAAATCTAAATCGAGCAGAACGCTTGAACTCTTCTTCGAGACGATGTTGCCAGAATTCAGGAGTATGCAAACCGGTTTCTGAATCGGCTACTGCCTCTAGAAAACGCTCGCGCGATTGTGGCTCGCGGCCCTTGAGTATCTCGTTTAGCGATTCAGACAAAGCCGTAGTGTCGGCAGTCGGCAAAGGATCAGGGCGTAGTGCTGTGGGTGCGCCAAACGGTGAAGCCAAGTGGTCAGCAAGGTTCGCAACGTCTATAGGCATAGCGATAGCTGCTTGAGCACCAACGAAACGCGCTAAGCCGTCGGCGTGATGCGCATCGCCTGGAGTCAAAAGGAACAACAAAGCGCGATGTTCGCGCAAGAAGTTCAAAGTAAACTCGTGAATCGAAAGCGGTGCCATAAACGCCGGATCGACGACTACCAGCCCATCAAAATTACCGCCTTCTAAATTAGAGAGCGCGTCACAAACACTCACGCCAGCGACGGCAGCGCCAGCGAGATCAGCCGCCTCGTTACAAGCAGCGATGACATCAACATTAGCGGACAAAACGAACAGTGGGCGTGGGGTTTTCATGATGGGAATTCGGCGTTATGGTGAACAGCTTGGATGTCATCGTCGTCTTCGAGCAAATCGATGATGGCTTCTAAAGAATTAGCGGTGGGCTCGTCAACGGCAACGTAGTTGTCAGGGATATAACGCAACGCTGCGTCTAAAACCTTATAACCAACAGTCGCAAAGGCTTGGGTTAACTCCATGAATGATTCGGTGGGGCCTTCGACGCCAAAGATCTCTTCTTGGTCCGTCATAACATCTTCGGCGCCATTTTCAAGTGCCATTTCTAGGAGCTCTTCTTCATCGACGCCCTCGCGGCTTAACGCGAAAACGGCTTTGCGATGGAACATATAACTTACCGTGCCATTATTGGCAATCGAGCCGCCACGCTTAGACATCGCTGCTCGCACTATGGGTGCGGTACGATTGCGGTTATCCGTCAGAGTTTCAATCATTACTGCTACACCACCCGGAGCATAGCCTTCGTACATCACCTCTTCAAGAACCTGGCCTTCAAGCTCGCCGGCTCCTTTTTTGATGGCACGATCAATGGAATCTTTAGGCATGTTGTCAGCCTTGGCATGGTCAATCGCATAACGTAATTTGAGATTCATCGCCGGATCACTCCCGCCTTCACGCGCCGCAGCCATAAGGTGCTTCGCCCATTTCGAGAATACTTTACCGCGCTTCGCGTCTACTTTCGACTTGGTGCGTTGAATGTTTGCCCAGTGTGAGTGTCCTGCCATGTTGTTATTTACCGCCCCTAGAATACAACAACCTGCGACCAATCCCAAGCGTAGGGAATAAAAAAAACAAGGTTGGCGAAAAAGCCAACCTTGTTTGGGGAGCAGGAATAAGCGGCTTAGCGCTTGCCCCACTGATGCCCACGACGAGCCTTGTGACGACCGTACTTTTTACGCTCGACCATTCGCGAGTCACGTCTGAAGTGATCGGCTGCAGCAAGCAAACCATGTGAATCTGGGTAGCAGACGAACAATGCGCGCGCAAGGCCCATACGGATGGCGCCAGCTTGGCCAGTCATTCCGCCACCATGAGTGTTAACAAAGACGTCGACTTTATTTAACGACTTAAGTGTTACCAATGGTGAAAGCGCTTCCGTATGATCGACTGCACGGTCAAAGTACACGTCAAGTGGCTTGCCATTGACGACGACTTCGCCTTTGCCAGGACGGATGCGAACGCGAGCTACAGCATTTTTACGACGGCCAGTGCCCCAATAAAAACCGTTGGCAGCCGCATCGCCGGTGCGACCTGTAGGGTCAACCTGAGGAATTTCTTCTGCAGCAATATCTACTGTGACTTCTTCGGTTGGAGTTATTGTATTTTCAGTCATCTTTATTATTTAATGCTTAGAACTTGTGGTTGCTGCGCTGCATGAGGGTGCTCGGCACCACCATAAACGTGTAGTTTGCTTAGCATGTGACGGCCCAACTTATTCTTTGGCATCATACGCTTAACCGCTTTGATGATGACCTCTTCGGGCTTCTCATCAAGCAACTTTCCAAAGGGAACAGAGCGTTGGCCACCAGGGTAACCCGTATGGTGAACGTATGCCTTTTGCTCGGCCTTGCTACCTGAGACATGAACCTTAGCTGCATTAACAACGATAACGTTATCGCCGCAATCATAATGTTCGGAAACTGTAGGCTTGTGCTTACCCATGAGTACCATAGCAATTTTAGTCGCCATGTGACCAAGAGTAACGCCTTCAGCGTCAACCATGTGCCACTCACGGGCGATGGTTGTTGAATTCAAATGTGATGTAGTAGGACGCATCTAACTGATGAAGCGGGACATCCGCTTATTAGGGTCGGATATTGTAGTGCGAAACTATGCTTAGGGCAAGGGCGCAATCACAAGATAACCACTGACGTCTACAGAATAGCGTATCGAGCCTAAATATCTATTATGCAGAGATTTATGCCCGGCTACGTCTTCGCAACGGGCTAGAGACCACAATTCTAGCATACGTGTCCATTGCATAGAGCCGGTATCTACTGGAGCGCCAAGAGGATGACGCTCGATAGCTGCCAAATCCGTCGTAGGCAGCACTTCGTCGGCTCCAGCTTCACGCACTACCACCCCACCATCACTATGCACCTCGAAAACCATCCACCCCTCTGTTGCAGATGGCGTCCATATTTGCGCAGTGGTCGGTGGCGAGAAGTAAGCGGAGCAAGTTACCGCCAGAACAAAGACGGCAGCGGTTATCTTTATTGAGTTGCG
>CAXGOF010000177.1:0-3763 GCA_964011335.1 uncultured bacterium | reverse complement strand
GTATCTGTAAAGTTGAGTAGAGGTGTAGATATTGTCACCCGAAGTGAAATCTATTTTTTGTAGATGGCTACCACTCGTTACAATGCTTTTGCCATCATAGTCGAGGATGAAGCGCATGCGATTGTCGTTGCGTTCTTGCGCGGGGTAAGATTTGAGAAGCTCGCCACTATTGCCGTTGACGGAAAACAAAGCTTGTGAATCGAGAGGGGCAACAACAACTACGCCATCCTTAAGAAAGATATTATTATTCGCAAAGTGATTGATGCGTTGGCTAAGGCGTCCGTCTTGGTGCACAATTACTTTGGTGCGTGGATAGGTGCGAGTCCATTCAACAACTCCGGTGCGTGCTGCGACACAGCTGAGTGTGCCAAACTGCGAAAGCAACCATATGTGTTCGCCGTCACTGACCGGCGCCGGCGTCGCTACTTCGGTGAGCAGGTTGCCAAAGAGGTTAGTTTCCATTGAACCGCTAGCCAAGAACGTTTTGAATAGCTGCTTGCCACTATGTAAATCAAAACACATCAGCGAAATGTCGACGTTACCACCTGCGTCGTAAACAGGAACATAGACTCGCCCAGCACTAACGAGTGGGGTGCCAATGGTGATGCTGTTAGTTTCGGCGTCGCCTACTTCGATGGCTTGGCGCCACAATAATTCGCCGCTATGTGCATCGAAGGCATGCAGGCGACGCAACGGAGTCATGTGCCGAATATCGATTCTGCGATACTGGTCGCTGCGGCCGACAGCTTTTGCCTGATGCATGTTAACTAACAGTACTCCATCGCTTAGCACAGGCTGTAGTGGAGTGAACTGCGATTGCGCAGCATGCAGCTCGGTATTTAACTTATCGTTGATGTCGAGCCAAGCCAAGTTGTTAAATTTCCAGCGAGGATTACCTGTTGCGGCGTCGAGCGCCACGACATCGTGCCCATTGGTGGCATACACCAAGCCATTGCCAAAAGCTAAACGGTGAGTGTTATAGCGTAAAGGCAGTACGTCACCAAACTTATAACTCCAGGCGAGTTGCAGGTGGCCAATGGCGACATGCGGGTGCCGCTCATCTAGCGGGTCTTGGTATAGATCGTAATAGTTACGATCTCTATACGCAGCATCTAAAGTTTGTTGTGCGCTTTTCTCAGCAGTCAAACCGGCGTATTGCAAAGTCGCGCGCTCAAGCGCCTCAATGTTTAGCGGACGTTGGTACTGCAAAACGATCGCTGCCGCCTGTTCTTGATAATGAGTGTGGTACCATTCACTCGCTGCTGGTGGCAAATTGCGCAACTGCTCTGCCGCGAAACTCGCAACACCGGCATACAAATTGTTTTGAAGCTTGTGAACAGCCGATGCTGGACTGCTTACTAAACGCTGCAATATAGGAATCGCTTCAAGCCACCGTTGCTGCTCTAAATAGCTTAAAGCATCATTCAGCTCTGCGCTTAAGTCTTGACGTAAGGGCACCGAAACCCCTTCGAGAATCGAGTCGCCTTGTTGCTGGCTGGCACTACAAGCCAAAGCCATCGAAAATAGTGAGGCGATTAACATTGATTTTCCTTCTTGCGAATAAGCCACTCGCTAACGATGGCAACAAAGAACAGGGCGAGGACCCACCAAGGCTTGATGAATGCAAACTGTTCATCAATGATGCGCACAATGGGTTGCCCACCATCGAGTTCATTGAGGATGTCTTGCAGTTTGTCAGGAGTGTAATAAGCGCCGTCAGTTTGTGTGGCCAAGTTTTGCAAGCCGCTGCTGTTAAGCGTTAAATCAGCCATCTCTTTAGATGTCAAGACAACGTTCAGATGTAGGCGCGCGCTGACCATAGATTTGGCGTTAGAGTTCTCGGTGATATAAAGTTCAACATCGCCAAGCTGTTGGGAACGATAGCTGCCGCGGTAGCTGACATCTCCATCACGCTCGACCAATTGCAAACTTAACACTTGCTCGCCCGCGCTATTGAACAATGGAATGCCGTCATCTTGAATGATCGGCTTATAACCACTATCGAGGATGCGAGCTTCGATAGTCACGTATTCGCCAAGCTCGACAATTTGACGTTCGGCCTCCAAGCGAATGCGCCCGCGATTATTATGCAGCCGTGCTGATGCGAGATAGCGTAAGGCACCGCGCCAAAAACTTTGTACGTATTTTTCTCCAGCAGGGAATCGCCAGCGCCACGTCTCGTCGGTGCCGAAGAATGCTACTCGCCCGTGTGGAACATTGTGCGAAGCTGCGACGACTAAGGGGCCGAATTCATTTTCGGCGCTATC
This sequence comes from uncultured bacterium, assembly GCA_964011335.1. Classification (GTDB taxonomy): domain Bacteria; phylum Planctomycetota; class UBA1135; order UBA1135; family UBA1135; genus JAPKEZ01. The sequence continues at coordinate 1,496 of CAXGOF010000177.1, read as the reverse complement.
GCTTACCAACCATGCTTGAGCACCATTCTTTAATCGCTGGCTAGGGAACATCCACCACAGCGGAGTAGCATTCTGCCACAGGGTCGTGTTTTCTTGAAGGTCTGTGTTAAGCAGGCTGGCCGGGTGCGGGTGCGCTAAATCACTAGGCTGCGGACGGAAATCTTCACTCAATGGAGTGGCTTGTGGGTCTATAACCACCGGCAGCATATTGCCAAGGTTAGTGTCAAGATAGTGCAATGGATTGTATTGCGGTCCAGCGAGCATGAGTAATCCGCCACCGCTCTCAACAAATTTAGCAACGCTGTTAAGGAAATCTTGCGATGCTAATGGGTCGTGACTTATTTGCAGTGGGCTAACGTCGCCGATGATAATGACATCGTAATGCCCTAATAAAGTTTCTACGTCAGTTGGCACTGCACGCAATGCCGTTGTGGTTGCTGAGTGCTCTTGCTTGAACTGGCGGTCTGCTTCGGCTAGCCAACACTGCGCTTCTATGTCATTCGTCGCGCGAATAAGGCGCTCTTTTAGGAAGCGGTATTCCCAGCGCGGTTTGCCTTCGACATAAAGCACTCGTACTCGAGTATTTAATACTTTAAGATTAAACTTGACGCTGTTGTTGCTTAAATTAACTTCGTCAGCGGCGGGGGCTACCGTTGCTGTTAAGATGTTATCACCCGCTTGATCAAATTGCGAAGACAGTACAAATTGCACGCCATCTTCTGTTGGTTGCTGAACAGCGTGAGTGTCGAGAAGATTACCTAACTGGTCACGTAATTCGATAGTAGCAGAATCAATCGCAGTACTGCTCAGCGCTCTTAAACGTAAAGTGAACAATCCTACATCGCCACTTAACACTTGCTGTGCAGACTGAACTTGTTCTAAAACTAAATCGGGTACGCTGTTATCGGTGCCCACACCGATGCAGAAAGCGCGCATGCGCTTCTGCTGAAGAATACTGGCAGCATCTTCAAGCGTGCGCCCATCGTTGCTGCGTCCGTCGCTGATTAGTAGTACGTCTGGCAAGCGCTGCGAACGATATTCTGCCTCGACCTCGAGCAGAGATTCGCCAAGCGCCGAAGTCGGCGCGTTCGAGTTGATAATGGCATCGCGACTACTTAGCGACAAGGTGCGCGCTGCTTGGAAATACTTTAAGTCATAGCGTGACTCAAGAGCATCGAGCGTAGCCCCATTAATAAAATTACGCGCCCATTCACCACGACTCCCAGCATCGGTGTCGTGATGCGACATGGAGGTGCTTGCATCGACAATTAACGCTAATGGTGCAGCTTCAGTTACGGTCGACCGTTGGTTGATGCGTGGCTGCATCAGTAGAGCAGAGACCACGGCTAAGCAAACAAAGCGTGCCATCACACAAGTTGCCGTTGGCAGAATAGATTTACTAGCCTCTCTGTTGCGTAAAGCTTTGTAGTAGGGGAGCAAAGCAATGAACAGTAGTGACGGTAAGATGAGCAACACGTTCCCCCATGCTTGTGGCG
>CAXGOF010000176.1:0-3772 GCA_964011335.1 uncultured bacterium | reverse complement strand
AAGCAGTAGCAATTTTGCCAGGTATATCACGCAGTGGCTCGACTATCGTTATGGCGCGGCACTTAAAAATAAATGCGCAGCAAGCTGAAGACTTTAGTTTCTTGATGGCCATCCCAGCAATCATTGGCGCAGCAGCTCTTAAGTTACCTCAGCTAGATTTCGAAAAAGGCCTGGGCTTGTCAGCGATAGAAATCAGTATGGCTCTGCTGCTGAGCTGTGTTGTGGGATTAATAGCCTTGCACGTACTGCACAGTGTTCTTCAAAAGCGGAGGCTGCACTTTTTTGCGCCGTACTGTTTAGCCGTTGCGATTATCGTACTGCTAAACACCCATTAACTAAGATTGGGTGCGACGGTAACCTGCGACCCAACGGCTCAACACCGGGCCAGGACATTCGGTGCTCTTAAGCTCTTTGTGCCCATAAACATTACTGCTCTTGATCGAATACTTTTGACGCAGTTGGTCCACCAACCCTGTTAAAGCATCGAGCTGTGCGGGCAACAGGGCCTGTGCGACGGCGTAATCGGTGCCGCGCGATGGCTGGGCGACAAAGTTCCCTAGCAAGCAAATCCCGATGTTGCCGATGTTATTAGTGCCAGACGCATGTGCACCCTGAGCGTCAAGCGAGCGTCCGGCAATGACGTTTCCAGCGCGATCTATTAAGAAGTGATAACCAATGTCGGCCCAACCACTTGGTGAACGTTCGTTCATATGCTGGTTTTGAATATTCTTGACTTCAGCACAGGCCGCTACTTTTGACAAAGACGAGAACGGCTCGGCAGTGTGGTGAACTGTGATGCGGAATGGCGTAGTCATTTTATCCCAATTCGACCTCATGCCTGCGGCGCGCCATTCGCCACGATTGATATCGACGTGAATGGCGCCGGCGTTAGCACTGACACCACGTGGTGCCTTTAGCTTTGCCGAGACTAGGTATACGTTCATTCGCTCTGCGACGGCGCTACTTGCAAGGGCAGTTGGTTTACCGCTGAATGCGGACATCAAATAGCTCGCTTCGGCCTTGCTAGCTGCGTCTAGGTGGGTAAGTGATTTCTCTAGATGGCCGAGCCCAAGGCTTGGCTGAGAGCTTAAGAAGTAACTGAGTCCGATTCCTTTCTCAGCACGAGCAATCTCTGATGCAGAAAGTTCGCCGCGCAGAGCCTGATAGAAGGTAATACGGGCTTCATTGGCTTGTTTGGCCTCAATTTGCAGTTCACCAATCATCAAATACGCCTCGCTACGATCAGCTGAAGTCATCGAAGGGATTTTGCTTTGCCAGTACTCTATTTTTTGCGCCAAAGTAAAGTCGGCTGATGGTGAAGCAACAGGCGGGGCTAGGCCTACTTCGGGTTTCTTGTGGGTGACGGGGATAGCACAAGAGACGACAAGTAAAAGACAGGATGTAGCAAGGGGAAAGCGCATTACATAAGAGTAACCAAAATACACTATCGATTTCTAGTAAGGAATGAGTAACATAATGACATGACAGCGAAGTTCTGGGTGTTCGAAGGTATGGATGGCACGGGTAAGAGTACCCAGGCTGGGCTATTATTCGACAAATTGGTATCTGAAGGGCGTAATCCTATTCATGTGCGCGAACCGGGCACCACGACACTCGGAGAATCTTTGCGTAACATGCTACTCGATGCTAACCGTGAAAACTGGCATCAACGCTCTGAGGCACTTCTCTTCTTTGCTGCACGTAACGAGTTGCTGCGTCAGCAGATAGCTCCGGCGCTTGCCGCGGGTAGCGACGTTATTTGCGACCGTTTTACGCCATCTACTTTTGCCTATCAGGCTAAAGATGATAGCGATTTTGACTTTGTTGCGGGCATCCATCGCTTGGTCGTTGAAGATATCGCGCAGCCCGATGGTGTTATTATCTTCGATTGCAAGCCAGAAACGAGCTATCAAAGGGTCAGCGAAGGTGGAGCGCCTGATGGTTTTGAAAACCGTGGTATCGATTTCCAGCGTAAAGTACGCAGTAACTACCAACAGTTTTACGCGCGATTCCCAGAAATCACTTTAGTTGTCGATTGCGAACAACGTTCTATCGAGGATATCCACCAGCAAGTTGGAGGGTGGGTCGAGAGTAGACGCGATGATTGAGAAACTATTCGCTACCGAGATTGAGCGCAATCATCTGGCCGATACTTACTTGTTCCTGGGCGGATCACCTACGCGGTTAAAAGATATAGCCTTGAAATGTGCATCGTTATTGCTGGAATGCAAGGATGACATTTACAATCATGCTGACTGCACTATTTTTGATCCCGCTGAATTTGGTGTTGACGGATTGCGCATCGAACATATTAGTCAGCGTAACGATAAAGTCCAGTCCTTGGAGAAGGCGTTGCGATATCGACCAGTGGGTTCCGGTTATCGTGCCATGCTTATGTACGATGCAGATAAGATGACGGTCGATGCGATGGGAGCGTTACTCAAAACTACAGAAGAGCCGCCTGATAAAACCGTGTTGTTTTTTACTGCTAGCGATCTCTCAGAATTGAGCCCGGCTTTTATTTCGCGTTGCCGAATTTGGCGCGTACCACAAACTTCTACCGCTGACGCGTTGCGAATGGTATCGAGTGCCGGCGTGAGCGACGACCAGTATGCTCGCTTGTTGCAAGTGTTCGGCAACCGGGATGTCGTGCTTGAACTAGACGCGAAGCAACGGCAGCACGTCCTGAAGATTGTCGATGATTTCGATTTATGGATTTCCCGCGAGCTGGAAAGTGATAAGTTAGTGAAATTTGCGCAAGGCGCTAAGCATAATGATAAGCGTAGTTCTGGCATGTATGATTTAGCCGTAGTCAGGTCTTTATTGGCCAGCGTCGAAATACAAGACGATTTCCTAGTAACTCAGGCGCGTTACATGGACGCACTAAATGACGGAATTTCGTTGCTGCAATCTCAGGTTAGTCCCGACGTGGTTTTGAAAAATACTTTGGCAGCACTGAACGTCTAGAATAGCTAATTGTGGGGCTGCTTTGATAAGCGACTTACTACATATAGTAATACGCAAAATAATCGGTTATTTGTGGCAAACCGTATGGGGTATGTCCGATACATAAACCACCTCAGGGTTGCTCATGTCTCATAATAAAATCAAACCACTCCTCCAAGAATTGCGTCGCCACACCGGCTATCGCTTTCCACTAGAGGCGTACATCTTCGTTTTAGAGGCACTTGATTACACAATATATATGCAAGGCCATACCGGTGGGCCGCTCGCCTCGTCGCATATAGCGCCAGATGAGCTTCTAAAGGGCATTCAGCGCTACGCTAATGAGGAGTTTGGCTCCATGGCCGGATTTACCTTTAATTCATGGGGAGTCACGGAAACAGCTGATTTTGGCACTCTAGTGTTTGACATGTGTGCTGCGGGGCTGTTAAATAAAACAGAGACCGATAAGAAGTCCGACTTCGCGAACGGCTTTGATTTTAAACTCGCCTTCGCCAGCAACATTCCTCCGTCACAACTATGAAATCAGCTAACCTAGTCCGCGCCATTGTGGTGTTGTTTAGTCTATGGTTAATTTGGTTGTTGCGAAAGGTAACTGTGCCGTTACTTGGTGCTTATTTGTTTATGTTGGTGTTGCAGCCCTTGCAGCGACGACTAACGCAGAGGCTGCCTAGTTCGGTTGCTGCTTTATGTTGCGTTTTAGTTTTGCTTGTCGTTCCGGTAATCGCATTCTTGCCAGCAGTCTTTGACTTCCAGCACTTGCTTAGTCAAGTTCCGATGGACGACCTTGGCGGGCTAAGCACTCAGT
>CAXGOF010000175.1:0-3780 GCA_964011335.1 uncultured bacterium | reverse complement strand
CCCGGCCAAGGTTTCTACAGACACGTGATGACCCTGACCGCATAATACTGTTGCACCACCTGGGGTAAGTGCAACACGCGACTCAAGTACTTTGATTTCTTTTGGGACTCCGACTATCATGATGTGTATCCTAGGGCGAGAATTTTAGTCATGCCTACCGTCTCCGACAACCTAAACATTGTGAAACAGCGTATCGCAAGCGCTGCTCAACGTAGCTCACGCCCAGCAGAGGCGGTCTCATTGGTCGCTGTCGCTAAAACGGCAACAGCTAACGATTTAAAAGAGGCCTACTCCGCCGGACATCGACTGTTCGGGCATAATCGAGTTCAGATGCTCGAAGAACACCGCTTGGTGCTACCAGACGCCCAATGGCACCTGCTTGGACCTTTGCAAGGCAAAAAAGTTCTAAGAGGCGTAGCTGCTTGCAACTTATACCAGGCACTCGCTGACATTAAAACAGCTCAGCGCATCGAGCGTGTCCTGGCTGAAAGTGGCCGAAATTTAAGTGTGCTCTTGCAGGTTAATATCCACTCAGATGGACGAAATGGACTAAGTCTTGAACAAGTTGACGCATTTTGCGATGAAATTGCCGAATTCGAACACATTCAATTGGCTGGCGTAATGAATCTTGCCGTGGCCGATGCCAATGACACGCAACTGCATAACGATTTCGCTGCCGTGCGCGAATGCTTCGAGTCACTACAGAAGCAGCAGTTTATCAAGGATGACGCCATCCTCTCTATGGGCATGAGTGGTGATTTTGAAATAGCAATTTCCGAAGGCGCTAATCTTGTCCGTGTCGGGCGCGCTATTTTCCCTGTCAGCGGTTAAAATACCGTTATGTCGGCCAAGCTAGTTTGGAAAAGTGAAACGTCATCAGGAGCTTTTAAGTTTCCGGATGGCAGCTTACATTTATTATTAACCGGCGTCGGCCTCGACCGACTTGCGGTATCGGCTCCAACACGTAATGGCGTTAGCATTAATTTGCAAGATAATGGCTTATACGCCCTTACGGCTTGTGGCGAATGTAGCCTAATATTCGAGGGCGAAAGTACCGAACAAATCGAGGTTTCTGCAAAACGCGGTGTCACCCTTGTTGGCGACGGCCGCGAAGTTGAAATCATTATTGATGCCGCTGTTACTATCGACGACCCCTTAGTAGGTACGGTTATTGGTGGCCATCAAATCATAGAACGCTTAGGCCATGGTGGCGTCGGTATCGTTTACCGCGCACTACAACTTGACTTGCAGCGTGAGGTTGCGCTCAAGGTTCTCAACGAGAAATCGACGCTGCAGGGCGCTGAGACCATCGAAGCTTTTAAGCGTGAAGCTATTGCTGCCGGGCGTATGTCGCACCCTAACTTGGTTCAGGTTTATTCAGTAGGAGAAGATAATGGTATTTATTTCTTTGGCATGGAAATCGTTGACGGCGGCGATGCCGAAGCACATTTAGAGCGCTTCGGTTCTTTCAGTGAAGCGCAAGCTATCGACGTCGTTTATCAGGTTGCAGAAGCTTTGCAGTACGCTGCGAGTAACGGCTTAGTACATCGCGACATCAAGCCAGAGAACTTAATGTTCTCTTCCGACGGTCGAGTTAAATTGGCTGACTTAGGCATGTCGTCCACGCGCGAGTTGGTCGGAGGCACTGCTGTTGGCGGCACTCCACACTTTATGCCCCCTGAAGCAATCGCCACGCCTGAATCTGTTGATCCCCGCAGCGATTTTTACAGCCTCGGGTGTACTCTGTTTCGCTTAATCACTGGTACTACACCCTTCACAGGGAACTCCGTTAAAGATATTCTGCTAGCGCACCGCGATGACGATATTCCACAGCTGAGTGATTACGTAGCTAATGCCAGTAACGATGCTCAAGAGATGGTTGAATGGTTGATGGCAAAGAAACAAGACGAGCGCCCACAGTCCGCTGCGGAAATTATCGATTTCTGTAACGATATTTTGGCGCCTCAGAAACGGTCACCGATTCTTCTGATTGCTATCGCAGTGATTGCGATTGGCGTAACAGCTTTCGTCTCACTCAACCAGAACAACGATTCTAAAGAGCAGATTGTTGTGGAAAAAGTTATCGACACAGGTTTAGCTTCTGAAGTCGAACGTCTGCAAGCCGAATTAGACGATGCCGAACGCGCTCGCCTCGAAGCTGAAAAGGCTCGTCTGGCCACTGTCGCCGAGAGCGATACCGGCCAAATTTTAAAGCCAGAGATCGTAGACGAGGATGCCGCTAAAAAGGTGTTGGCCGACACCCTAAACAGCAGCGTCATCGAATTGATGGCCACGCTTAAAGTTAATGAAGCGCTAGACAGTATTGCTTTAGCAAAAGTAGACGAAGCTGATAAGGCTAGAGCACGCCAGTCCGTCTTCAGCATATTCGATATCGCGCTTAACGACCTCGAGGTAAACCATCAGCAGCTGTTGAAGGATTTGTCTTTTACTGAAGCAGAAACAGCTACCACAGAGCTCGCGGCCTTAATTGTCGGTGACTACGATTACCCACCTTCGTGGCAACCGCGCATCGGCGCATTGAACGCAGCGCGTCTTGTTGCAACCGATGCATTCAACCAAGCAGAATTACTCAAGCAGAGAAAAGCCTTTCGAGCGCAGCACTACAATTTGGTTTGTGAACCTCTATCCGCCTTTGATCTCAATACTGCAATCACTGGGTTAAGCAAGCTTCCTGCGCAGTCTGCTCCAGCGCAGTATTCCGCTAGCGCCAACGCGTACCTGCAGCTATTTACCCGCGCCGCTACAGCGCACACAACATTGTTGGCTAAATTAAGTGGTGGCGATATACGCATTGAAGAACACCTTGAAGGCAAGCGCGCATTCGTGACTAAGGCCGACTTAAGTGGCATAGACTTAATGTTACAGGTGCGTGGCGAGCGCACACCGCGGCACGACTCTTGGCAAGAGTACCTAAAAGCCAATCAATGGGCCTCATTGGTTTCAAGTGCTGGAATTGACATCCAGAGCGACAGTCAATTTCAGGCCTTAAGTTTGCTAGTCGCTTGCGCACAAACCGCAGCCATTCTGAGAGACTCTAGCACATACACTGGCCAGCAAATCAAAGACGCTGTTCTGCAACTCCAACAATGGGAACTACTGCTCACGCCTCTCGATTTCAACTCGGTCGCCGCTACAGAATTGGGCGCAATCCTGAAGGCCACTGCAATCGTTTCTAGTCTAAATGAGGGTAAGCATTATTCAGCGCTACAGCTTCTTGACTTGTTCAGGCAACGCTTCTCGTTATTAGCTGTTTGGTCCACTAGCGGAGAAATTGCTTTTAGCAAAGATGTATAAGCTCGTAGTATTAGCCTCTGGCGGTGGACGAACTCTAGCCAATATTCAGCAACACATCCTTGAGGGGAAGTTAAGGGCCAGCATCGCCTTGGTTATCGTATCAAGGGTAGACATCGGCGCCATTGACCGCTGCGAAGAGCTACAACTGCCCTATCTGATTATTGGACCGCAAAGCCACCCTGACGTCGAACTGCGAAACAAACTAATACTTGGCGCTATTTTCGAAGCGCGAGCGGATTTAGTCATACTCGCCGGGTGGCTGCAACTGCTACCTATTCCACCTGAACTAGAGTTCAAAGTGCTAAATATTCATCCAGCGTTGTTGCCGGCATATGGAGGCAAAGGCTTTTACGGACATCATGTTCACCAAGCCGTTAAAGATGCTGGCGATTTAGTGAGTGGATGCACGGTGCATTTCGCTTCGGCCGAGTACGATCGTGGCTCTATAGTTTTACAAACGGCGGT
>CAXGOF010000174.1:0-3815 GCA_964011335.1 uncultured bacterium | reverse complement strand
AGAATCTACAGCCGTCTTGTCTTCCGAAGATCGCCGCTATCAGCTGCTAGCGGCGATATTTAATCCTTCTTTGCATTCCAAAGCTTTGGTAGACGCTAATGACTGGCTTGCGAATAATCAACAGTTAGTGGGTTCTGCTTCTTATACTAACGTTGTTGAGGTGCGTGATTTCTTGTCCGAGAAGCAGCAGCAGGCACTAAGAATAAACGACGCAACGACATTGTTTGCCATAAGCTTGGCATCTTTCTTGCTTGTCTCTGTGGTAATATTTAAGCGTTATGTTTAAATTCGGCAAGAGCCAATCAAAGCCCGATAGGCTATTGGTTTACAGTAGCTCGCGCAAATCGCAAAAGCTAGAATTGCCACACGGAACTTTGAGTAATGTGCTTGACGCTGTCTTTGCTGCGCATCCGCAATCAGCACAAAGCTTATGGACGATTAGTAGCTTGTTAACGACTAACTTATTAAAAAATGTAGTGTTTACTGATTTGGAGGGTATTAAGAATCTGTATTTACGCCCAGTGCCGCACGGTGATTACGCTCTTGAAATTCAGGTGGATATTGCTGCTGGCAAAGTAGGTGAATTTGCTGATGCAGCTTACCAATCGTTGCTTGGTTCACAGCAGGAGACCAAGCCGAAGGCTGAATCGAAAGTCGAGCAGCAACCGGAACCAGAGTTGCCGCCAGAGCCGGTTTTGGTTGTCGAAGAAGATGTCCCGCAAACAGAAGTTGAGGTCGAATTATCTACGCCGTCTGTCCGAGCGGAAACGCCCGGTCGCCGTTGGCAGCAGAATGATGACGATATCTTTGGTTTGGCAGGAGAGTTCCATCCAGATGACGAGGTGGGGCACGGTCTTGAGATACGAACTCAGGATCTGCCTTGGCTAAACCCTGGTGACTCAATTATTTCTCCACGTCGTGGTCCTTGTCGCATTAAAAAAGTAGATGATGAACAACGCCAAGTGTTGGTGCGAGACGAAAGTAAAAACATGCTGATGATCGTCTTTGATGAGTTACTCGCCGAGTTTGAATTTGACGACGATGCGTGACTATAGCCTCTAATAAAAAAAGAGGGCGCTCATTGCAAGAATGAGCGCCCTTAAAAATTAAAGATTTCTTATAGAATATCTAGAATGCCTGTACCGGTTGCTTGGTCAATCAAGGTTGAAACAGCAGCGCGGTAGTTCAAGTTTTCGCCGAAAGCTGAGTTCCACGGCATCGTGTCTTTGTCTGCAACCATGCCTAAAGACACAGCGGCAAAGGCACGACCAAGGTCAGCAAGCTTAGGGCTAGAGAGTGTCTCGATCAAAGGTTGTACACATGACTTATCACCGATGAAGCCCAGCGCTGTCGCAACAGCAGATAGCACAGCTATCTTTGGCGTCCGACCATTCTGAGGATTTAGGTATTCGAGAAGGCGTGTAACACCATTACGGTCTTTCATTAGCCCAAGGCCAATGGAAGATTGCTTGAGTAAGTCTGGGTCGTATTTTGAATCGTCAACGATTTCTCCAAGGTAACCGATGTGCTCGCGGGCATTTAGCAAACCAAGAGAGATTGCGGTGTAACCGCGGAACTCAGAATCGCGAACGTCGCCAAGTGCTTCCCGAAGCTCACCTTTAGCGCCTTCGTTCTTCATCAAGCCGAGCGCGATTGCGTAGGCGCTCTTGCGTCCTGGAGCATTCACTTTCTTGAACTTATCAAGTGTGGCCTCATGGATAGCAGGCGACACCGTTTCACCTTGAGTATTTAGCATGAATGCCATAACGCCGAGCGCTAAGCCACACCATGGTTCGTACAGAGTGCTAGACTTTTTCATTTTCTGCATCAAAAACTTAGTCACGTGTGGACGCCATGTCGAGTCGGCAGCGCCAAGGTAGGCCATTGAAATTGCAGTGTAATGCTTGAGCTGCTGATCGCGGCCTTTAACAGACATCTCATCAAGTATCTTGAAGATGTCTTCGTTGCGCGGATCATCGGCTGTTGCCAACATACCAACAGCTTGAACAGCTGACTGGCGAATAGGAGTTTGACGCTTAGGCTTGTTCTTTAGAATCGAGATAAGCTGATCGATTACTGTGTTACGTGTTGCGTCTCCGGCAGGCACGTTGCGGAGAAGCTTAGCTAGGGTGTTCGGCACGTGCGCCAATACCAAAGTGTCGCGCGAGTCGTCATCTAAGAATGCAGAAAGCTTATTCACTACATCGGCAGGCTCAGACAAGTCGAGCACACCAATAGCAATAACGCAAGCGACACGAATGTCTTTAACAGCAGACTTGTCCGTAATCAGCAATTCGTAAAGGACGTTAGCTATAGAGTTTTTGATTTCATCCGAGCTAGAAGATTGGCCAATTAAGCCTAGTCCATAAGCGGCGAAAGTACGAATGCGAGAGCTGACCTCTGTGCCACCCGTCAACTTTTGACCGGCAGGTGTATCTAGAAGTAAATCCATTAAGTCAGGAATAGCACCTTCGTCTTTCATTATGCCGTAAGACAACGCAGCTGTTTCAGATACTTCCTGGATAGATGCTTTTAAATTCTCGGCATATACGTTACGTGCCTCGTCTCCGCGCATACCAATCTTTGCAAGTGCGATCATTACGCCAGTAGCGATATCACTGTCATCTTCGGTTTCTACGATATCGAATAGCGCAGGCACGATGATGTTTTGAACTTGTGAACGTGTCGGAGCCAAAGTGTTAGCCGCTTGAGCCCCAGCACCTAGACCAGCAAGAGCACCGGCAGTATCCGTAACTGTGGCTGAACCATGAACCTTAGCTTTTAGGTTTAGGAAACGGTCTTTGTTAAATTCCCACCAGTAAACCCAGCGTGACAAATCGGGGCCAACCGCAGCACCACCTTCAGTAGCAGGAGCATTTGCCGGTGTTTGTCCAGGAGTAGGCGGGGTAGCAGGGGCATTCGGTGTGTTTGGCGTAGCCGGAGTTGACGGCGTTGACGGTGTCGAAGGTGTTGACGGCGTCGAAGGCGTCGAAGGTGCAGCAGGGGCAGCGCCAGCGCCTCCTGGAGGAACAGTATCACCAGGGCCTTTATAAGTGCCACCATGGGCAAAAACACTACTATTACCGAAGAAGGCAACTGCAGTAACTAGAAGTGATGTTGTAAGTAATTTATTCATGATTTGTCAAAAGCAAAGGTTTCATCAATCTGAGTACTAATTGTAGCAACTTGCACATTGAGTAAACGCCTTTATTCTCATAATGCAAATGCTGTGCCATCTATTATAGGTATTTAGGTGGCTTTACTGTTCTAATTTGGGAACAGCAGGCACATAATCTGTATATGCGTATACATCTAGTCCGTCACGGTGAAACAGCGCCCAATCCACCTAATAGTTTCTATGGTGGGTCTGAGGTGCCTTTAAGTGCTAATGGCGAGCTTCAAGCTGCTGCAGCGGCAGATTATTTGGCCAATGAGCCTGTGGATTACATCATTTGTAGTCCGCTGAGCAGAGCTGTATTTGGCGCCGAAGAAATCAGAATGCGACATACTAAGGCTGTGGTGTCTCGGATGGATGATTTTCGGGAGAAAAATTGTGGTCGCTGGGTTGGCCATGATTTAGCATCTATGGGCAAGGCATATCCAGATGATATGAAGTCGTATCTCGCAGATCCCATAAACTGGCGTGGGCATGGTGGCGAATCGTTAGCGCAGGTTCAGCAGCGCGTGGTTAGCGCCTTTGAGAATGTTTTGACCTTGGGGTATAACAACATAGTGATCGTGTCACATTTGTTTCCTACGCGAATCATTCTGAATCATTTGACTAAGGGTGATGCTGTTGATGACTTGATGAATAT
>CAXGOF010000173.1:0-3825 GCA_964011335.1 uncultured bacterium | reverse complement strand
CGTGTTATTAATGTACATGCTCGGTTATGTTGGCATTGGCTTGTTGACCATGGCTAAAACCTTGGGCCCTATTCTTGGCGACTCATGGTCGCTGATGGAAATTATTTGGGTGGTTGCAGTCGTTGCTGGCGTTTACATCACTTTTGGTGGCCAGACGGCGGTGATTTTCACGGACTTGTTGCAGGGCTTCATTCTGTTGTTTGCCGGAGTCATACTTTTTATCCTCGGCCTTAATTGGTTCGGCGGCTTTGACGTTTTCTGGAATACCCTACCAACTGAATTTAAATTACCGTTATCTAATTTTAACGACGATCCAGGGTTTAACTTCGTCGGAATTTTCTGGCAAGATGCGGTTGCCGGTTCGATAGGCTTCTTGTTTATGAACCAAGGCTTAGTCATGCGCTTCTTAGCTTGTAGATCCGTGGATCATGGTCGTAAAGCTGCGGCGTTTAACATTTTGTTTGCGCTGCCTATTTCTGCGATAGCTGTTTCTTGTGCAGGATGGATTGGCTACGGCATGATGACGCAAGACCCAACTTTGGTGTCTCCAGACGCCGACCCTGATACTGTTTTTGTGATTGTTACGCGTATCCTTACAACAAAGGCAGGCTTCGGCTTTTTCGTAGCAGCTGTGACCGCTGCGCTAATGTCGACTGTAGATACCTTGATCAATGCGATTTCTGCGGTGTTTGTTAACGATGTCTATGAGCCAATTAGTAAGTTGCGCGGTATTCAGCATGATGACAAGCATCACCTGAAAGTCGCGATGGTTGCATCTGCTGGGGCAACCGTAATTGGTGTTGGTGCCGCATGGTCTTTTTCGCTGTTTGACAATCTTTATGAAGCGCATGGTTTCTTCCATTCGACTTTCACGCCACCACTCGTTGCCTGCATCTTCATGGGGATTTTCTGGCGCCGATTTAATACTAAGGGCGCTATGGCAACATTCTTGGCCGGCACCGTCATGATTATTCTTGGTCGCTTGCTGCCTCACGAATTGATTGAGCCAATCGCTCATGGTGTGCCGTCTATCGATCCCGAAACAGGTGAAGCCTTAAGTGCACCATTTAAATACATCGGCGCGCTTTACAATTTAATGGCATGTTTCGGTTCAGGCATTGTAGTAACTCTTTTAACGAATAAAGAGAACAAAGACCTTGAAGGCTTGACAATGTTCAGCCTAGCTGCAGCGCGCAGGATGTTTAAAGGTGGCGAGCCGAACGACCGTGTTGGCTTCCCGCAAACGGTAACCTACGAACTTGACACTAGTTTGCCGCTTGGCGCCATCCGCATGTCTAAAGCAGCGATGGTGCACCTGGCTGCAGAGCAGGGCGACTTGGCCTATATTTGTGATAAGCGTAAATGGCTTGGTGGCTTGCGTTCGGCACACGCGTACTTCGATGGTGTCCACGGCTTTGAAGAAGCAGGGTCTATGGCGAAGCAACCCGCTTCGGAGCAATCCCAACGCGATTCGGACGTCGTGTTGTTGGCGCAAGACGTCTATGACCATGGGCACTTCTTGCCGGGCAAGTTGCTAGTCGTCGAAAAAGAGTTTTAAATTAGTCTTATAAAGAATCCCAGTCGGATGGAATTTCTTCGCTGGCTGGGTAGCAGTGTTCGGTAGTCGGAAACTCGCCACTGCGGAGGTCATCCTTTAGCCTGCCAAGCGCATTGCTGATTTCATCGGCAAGATGTGCGTAACGTTTCGCAAACTTTGGCACGGGGCCGGTAGTTAAGCCAACAACATCGTGAAACACTAATATTTGGCCATCACAGCCGCCGCCGGCACCGATGCCAATGCTAGGAATGATTAAGCGTTGGCTAATACGGGTTGCTACCACTTCTGGTACGCCTTCAAGCACGACAGCAGTAGCCCCACATTTTTGCGCTGTGAGTGCGTCTTCAAGAAGTTGCTTTGCTGCATCGATAGTCTTGCCCTGAATTTTGAAACCACCGCGAGCGTTTATTGATTGCGGAAGTAAACCAAGGTGAGCAATCACTGGAATATCGGCTTCAACCAAAGCGTCGATGCGCTCAAAGCGCGGACCTTCGATTTTCACGGCCTGTGCTCCGCCCTCGCGAACTAGGCGTAATGCATTGTTAATCGTTGCTTCATTAGAGACGTGATAAGTTCCAAAAGGCATATCGGCTACCACGAGAGGCCGATCGACTGCACGCTTAACTGCGCGTGTCGCTGAGATGATTTGGTCTAGGCTTATTTTTAGAGTACTCGCGTGACCTAAAACAACGTTGGCCATGGAGTCGCCGACTAGAATCAAATCAAAACCAGCTTCGTCGATAAGGCGTGCTGTTGGGTAATCGTATGCAGTCAAGCACAGGATTTTCTGGCCTTTCGCTTTGCGCTGCAGCAAGCCAGGTACAGTAACCTTGGACGGCAGCTGACGCTCTGCGGCATCAGAAGTCGGACCGTAAACAGTCGGTGATTTGGGTTTATCCATTTCGTAGACTATATTGTACCCTACACCAATTGAAAAGCTGTGTTATTCTGAAGTCATGTTTGTTGTCATTCCTCTAGCCCTTAGTATGCTGTTAGCGCCTGCTCAGGAGCAAATTGAGGGACAACCAGCGCCTGCTCAGGAGCAAACCGAAGCGGTTGTGCTCTCGCAGTCATACGCTCTTAATGAGTGGCTAGAATCACGATTAGGCGACAGGCAGTCTAATGTCGGCAGCAAGCAAAGTGCTAAATTCGGCTTACAGGCGAACATGTTCTTGGCTATAACCGAGAAAGCCGATGCTTTTGAGCAATTTAATCGTTTGCGCATGCGCTCTTTGGTGTTTAACGCTCAGCAAGGCCTAGATTTTGGTGTGTTGTTTGGCACTTTCGCCATCGGCGATTACGATGACTTCGACGAAGTGATTATGGCTCAGCTAGGCATTATGCTTAATGATATTGGTCTTGGCTTACCGGGTACCACCGACTTACAAATTGGTCGGTATTTTGCCGATGTAGGCGCTTTCAATTCTTATTTGCCAGCCGACTTCGCCGCTCCGCATCTCGATGGTGTACGTCGTAGCTTTTTCGGTGGTAATCTGTCTTTGCTTGGCCTCGAATTACAAAACAACACTTTCCTCGATAATGGACACTTTCACGTTTCGGTTGGTGTAGCTAGCGATCGCCAAAGTTTTGATTTCGATAATTTCTCCCCGACTTCTGTGACCGGCTCAAACGCCAACCAGCGCTTTAGCGCAGAAAATTGGTTGGCTACAAGTCGCGCAAGTATGCAGTTTGATTTTAATGATAGTCACTCGATGCGAATTGGAGCTACGGCAATCCTTTCGCCTGCGGAAATTGTCTTCAATGACACAGGGCTTCCCAAGCTTGAACGTGAAGAAATAGAGCACAATAATTTTGGAGGAGAATTGGGCTTTATCTTCAATACAGGCATCGATCGCTCTCACGAGATCGCATTTGAGGTATGGGCTGACGATAGCCAATACCTCGATGAGTCGTCCGGTGCGTATCCGTATTCTTTAAGCAGAGGCGAGTGGGGGATGTATCAATTCAATTACGATGCAACGTGGTCACTCGGTGCATTGGCTTCGCGCTATGACGCTCTAGGCCTCAGCGAGCTTGACGACGATGACGCACACCATCATTCTGCATGGTTAAGCTACTCGCCCAATTTGGGTGGTGATGTGAGCTTGTTTGGCACGCATACCAACCCAGGTCAGGGGCAAGAGAAATATTTCACCGTCGGCATGGCATTCAGCCTTGACTTCGGACGCTCGCAAACCCGTGGCTATAGTCGCTGGTATTAACAGAGCTTTTCGAATACCGCGGTTGAATCAATGATGTTGCCATCT
>CAXGOF010000172.1:0-3827 GCA_964011335.1 uncultured bacterium | reverse complement strand
GTAATCCCTTTTTACCATCGGTGGATGGAGCGTTTTCCTGATGTGGCGTCATTGGCGGCCGCTACTGAAGAAGATGTTTTGAAGTACTGGTCGGGCCTCGGCTACTATCGTCGCGCGCGTTTTTTACATCAAGGTGCGTGCTACATCGTTAATGAATGCGCCGGAAGTTTCCCAACTTCGGCCGAGCAATGGTTGCAGGTGCCGGGTGTAGGGCCTTACACCGCTGCGGCAGTAGCATCCATCACACTTGACGAAAGAATTGCAGTGGTGGATGGCAATGTAAAGCGCGTCGCTGCCAGATTGCTAGGTATAAAGTTAGCGTTGAATGACCGCGCGTTACACACTGAGGCCGAATCGTGGTCTCAAGAGCTGCTTGCAAGCACTAGTCATGACGACTTCCGTGCCGGAGATTGGAATGAGGGACTGATGGAGCTCGGCGCCACCGTCTGTCGTCCGCGTCAGCCACTTTGTACTACTTGCCCAGTGCAAAATTCTTGCAAGGTGCGGCAATCAGGAGCAGACCCAAATGAATTCCCTTTAGCGGCTAAGCGTAAAAAGTTTGTCGCGCTCGAGCTTGATTATGTTTGGTCTGCTGATGAGAAGCAGTGCGTATTAATTCAGCGCCAGCAAGGCTGGAACGTCGGTTTATACGAAGCGCCGACCCGTGAACAATGGGCAGGTGAAATCGGTGAAAAGATAGGCTCGTTAAAACACACGATTACGCACCACAAAATCACCGCGCATTTCTATAAAGCCGTAGGAGATTCACCACTTCCACAGACGGACCCAGCTAGCGTGCCTTTATCGGGTCTAATGCGCAAATGGCTAAAGCTTGTACAAGCCCTCTAATCAGGCTTGTGCTCCAGAGAGGTAAACTAAAAAGCCATTTATGCAGGTATACGGGCGTTGTGCATGCACCATTTCAGATAGACGGCTTTCATTTGTTTTATTTTTGTGGTATACTTAAATTCAACAAAGATGGGGGCGATCGGTTTCGACTGGAACGTCATTAGTCTGGGTTGCGTGTCGAGGTTGAAATGAGGTCCTCGTAAAAATCATTTCAAGGCTTTAACTGCCGATAATAACTACCAACTCGCAGCCTAGTGCTGTGTCACCTTGAAGAATCCCGCTTGTCGATTCTCTTGGTGCTTGATGACGAGCTAGCGACCATACCCTGGCCCAGGGAAAGGAAGTGAAATTTAATGGGCTGGATGTCGTAAAGCTTTGTCAGCTGTGCATTGCGCCATTGAGATTTAACAGCCGAATACACACGTAGATGCTCTTGCTTAGGCCTCTTAGGACGCGGGTTCGATTCCCGCCGCCTCCACCATTTTTATTACTGCGGCATAGAAGACCGACCTCGATTATCTTAGGATGATATTGATGCCTTCGTTCCTCCGCCTTCTGCCACTACTTGTCATTATCTTGACATCGCTATTCGCATCATGTCAGGCTAGCCCAGCCGGCAATATTCGGGATCTGTCTGCAATACACGATCCCGTTACTTGGCAACCCGTTTCTAACAGTACGGTAGAGGGTAGCTTCCAAATCACAGATCACCGTCAACTTGAAGAAGCCATCCTTAGTAGCCTCGGGGCTATTTCTGCTGAGGACTTCAGTTTCGCCTTCGAATTAAGCTCATGGATGATGATCATGCTAGTCCATGACGAAAATCCTGTTGCAAGGCGGCAATCCTTGGCCATACTTGGCAACCTCGCTGGTGGATGGCTAGCACGCTGTGACGCAAGTTTCTCCGAGACAGATAATCCTTTAGATATCGAGCCCGCGATTAAATTACTCGCTGATGCGACTAACGCGACTGAGCTAGAGGCCGCCGCCGCCGCAATGTTGAATTCAGCGACTCCGAGTGTTTACACATCCTTAAGAATCATGGCGGCGCTCGGCAGAAAAATACATGGCATTCCTGTAGATGAAAAGCGTCATGCGACTATTTGTAGCCTGGCCTTAAGGTTAACGGTTGTTGGTATCAGCGCTGCGGTGGCCGATGCAGATGCCGACATCGCGTCTAGCGCGCAAAGAACCCTTGATCTCCTAAACGGATACACGGGCTGAGAATGAAACAAGCTGCTTCAACTCTCATTAAATGCGGTATTGCTAGTGGATTAATCTATCTCATATTGCAACAAGTAGACTTCGCCGAGATAGTGGGCATTATCAAAGGTGCCGATCGCATCAAACTACTTGCCGGAGTCGTCTGCTGGACAGTCCTGTGTCTACTCGGGGCAGTACGCTGGAACTGGCTAGCAAATGCCGCTGGCGTCACTATCTCTCATGGGCGAAGCTTGAGGCTTGTTTTTATTGGCTTTTTCTTTAACAACTTAATGTTTGGTTCGACGGGCGGCGATTTAATGCGTGCTTATTTAGTGACGAAGAGTATGAGTGAGAATCGATGGCGAGCAGTGCTCTCAGTGATTGTCGATAGGGTTATCGGATTGTTTGCGTTGCTGAGCATAGCTTCTTTGGTGTTGTTGGCTTTTGAGTCCTCAGATCCCGAGCAGTTTAAATTAATCCCGGGGCTGTACCTCATGCGTAAATTCGTGGTGCTGTTTGTAATCGGCTTTATGTTTTGCGTTCTGCTTTACATGTCTGCGCGAGCACGCCGTTTGTTGCGCATAAGAGCGCTAGTTAGCAAGTTACCCTTTCAGTCCCTTATTGAAAAAGTGCACGATGCGCTTTCTTTGTACCGCAAACAGTATCCCGCGGTGATTAAAGCCTTGTTGGTTTCAGTGCCTTTACAGTTGGCTGGCATCAGTGCTTTTTACTTCCTTGCAACAGCAATTGACTCAACTCTTGGTTTGCGCGAGCAAGCTATTATTTTCCCTTTGGTTCAGACCGCTTCAGCTGTGCCCATTGCCCCGGCAGGCTGGGGGGTTGGCGAACAGCTTTACGGCTGGTTCTTTGAACGCTTTGGCGAGAGTCTCGCCATCGGAGTAGCTGCGTCTGTGCTGTTCCGCTTAATCACTCAAATCGGATTCGGACTAATCGGCGGACTATTCTGGGTTACTTCTTCCGACCGCCGCACCAATAATTAAATGAGCTTAACTGTTTTCGGGTCTATCGGTCGTGATGACATTACGACGCCTTCTGGCTCAGTCGAAGGGGTGGTAGGTGGCTCAGCCGTTTACTTCTCTTTAGCGGCTTCGCTGTTTACTAAAGTACGCTTGGCTGCCAACGTCGGCAATGATTTTCCTGACAAAGGCTGGGACGTTTTGCGCCAGCGCGAGACTGACTTTGCCGGGCTACAAGTGTTTGAAGATAAAAAAACATTTCATTGGGCGGGCAGTTATAGCGGCGACATGAACGAAGCCGAAACCTTAGTCACAGATTTGAATGTATTGACTGAGAAACCCTTCGTCCCAGAATCATATACCGATAGCAAGTTTTTGTTCTTGGCAAATATGGCGCCAGAAACCCAGCTAGAAATCTTAGAGCAGTTCCCTAATTCAACAGTGTTCGCCGACACGATGAATCTCTGGATTGATATTGCGCGTCCACAGCTTGACGCTTTGCTCTCAAAAATCGATGGCCTTGTTCTGAATGACGGCGAAGCCCGCATGCTTACCGGTGAGCAGAATTTGATTCGTGCCGGAGCTGCCTTGCAGGAGATGGGCCCTAAGTACGTGATTATTAAGAAGGGCGAGCATGGCGCCTTCCTGTTTACCCCCGATGAGCGGTTTGGCCTGCTGGCTTACCCCGTTGATAGTGTCGTAGATCCCACCGGTGCAGGCGATTCTTTTGCTGGTGGCATGATGGGCGCCTTGGCTGCTGAAGGTACGCTAACTCCCAAGTCCATCCATCGTGCTATG
>CAXGOF010000171.1:0-3844 GCA_964011335.1 uncultured bacterium | reverse complement strand
TATTGAGTTGCGACGCGTGGCGACAACAGCGAACGCAAGAAGTATTGCTAATGCGAATAAAGCTTGTTGCTGAATATCATGACTAGCATCAAGTGGATACGGCGCGAAGTTGTGCGGCAGTGGCAAGCATGTGTTAGCAAATGCCGCGCTGACTTGATTGCCCAACAAAATAGTTTGCTCGGACGATATCTGGTCGACGCCAAAAGAAGTAAACAAATTACTGGATGGCAAACCATGCTGTAAGCCAGTGGCGCCAAGGATTGCGAAGATAGCGGTGATGCACAAATAGTAAAGACCGGCGGTGCGCAACTTCGGATGTCGTTCGCTAATAGGTAATAGCATGATTGCTGCACCACAAAGGATGGTCGCGTGCCACCACAAACTGTCAGCGCGTAACATTTGCAATGTGAATGTTATCGCGTATAGCACCAAAACATGGCGCGTTGTTGCAGAGTGCCCACGCAAAAGCTCGATGCTTAAAGCCATCAACAACTCCTGAGTCGGCGAAATAAACTCGGGAGCTACTGCCGACAGCCCTAGGCCTGCCAACTCAACTAGTCGCCAACCAAAGGTGCCGTCCGTCGAGTTTGAGTGATGCTGCATTTATAAGATATCGCTCTTTAGCGCCATAGGTCTGCCCTGACGATCGAAGACCTTCACCAGGGGGTCATCTAGTACAACGCGTCCCACTCCAACCAGGTTCGGGAATTGTTTCATTAATTGCGATAGGCGAAACCCTTTACGCTCTAAAGTAAGCAGACGCTTGTTGGCATCGACGCTAAACGGGTCGGGAGTGTCGCGAGAGCGCCCCCACTCTATTTCGAGGCCGTCAGCTGTAACGAAAGTCAAGGGTGGCACAATATCGGACTCCGTAGCGCGGTAGTCTGATTGCTGCTGAATGGCGACGATACTCAACTTTGTCAAGGCCTTCAACTGGTCGACCTCAGGAAAAATGCGCACTGCTTCTTGCAGTAATCCTGCTGAACTACTGTCTCCTGGAGGTGGCACCGCAATACCTTCAGGAATGTTAATACTCAGAAACATGGATAGTTGATCCTCCCTAAAGCCGCCTGGCAACGAAGTTCCGTCTTTTGAAAGTAGGCCGACCGCTTGCCCGCCCTGGCGAATGACAAGAACAGGTATCAGCGACCTGTAATAAAGTCTCACACCGTCCGGCATGGCAAGACGCACGCTAACGGTAGATGGATCAATCCACGACACCTGACGCACCAGCCCCTTGATTTGCTCAAGACTCTGTGGGTCGTCAAGGTCAAGTATGGGCGCTTTAGTCATTACAAAGTCGAACAGGGCGCCCCATTGTGCGGGAAGCGGCTGGCCAACCACAGTCGGCACTTGGTTGACTTGAAACTTAGATATATCGCGCATGCTAGCCGAAGAATCAGCGCATGAGGATAAAACACTGGCACCTACGATGGCGATGAGGCCGACAAAAATACTGGAGGAACGGTGCATGGGAAAACGCATTCCCATGTTCTACCTTGACCCACGCTCTGTTTCCACCCATGCTATGGCCATGTCCAACTTAGGACCCTCCCATTTCAAAGGATTCGAGCTATCGAACTTTCAGCGTAAGGCTGCGTCTGCGCTCGATACCGACCACAATGTTTTAGTAGCCGCCCCTACTGGTGCCGGCAAAACGTTGGTTGCTGAGTATGCCATTCACTTGGCTACTTCACAAGGCAAGCGCTCGCTGTACACCGCGCCGATTAAAGCCTTATCTAATCAGAAGTTTCGCGACTTTACTGAAGACGAAGCAATTCCGAGTGTTGGGTTGAGCACCGGAGACATCAGTTTGCAATCAGATTCGCAAGTATTGGTGATGACCACCGAGATTTTGCGCAACACTTTAATTGAAGACGCAGAGTCACTGGCAAATGTTGGCGTAGTGGTTTTTGACGAAGTGCACTTTATGGACGATCCCGAGCGCGGATCGGTGTGGGAAGAAACGCTGATGTTTCTACCGAAGAATGTGATTATTGTGGCTCTGTCGGCAACCATTGCCAACTTAGGTCAATTCGCAGCGTGGCTAGAAAGAGTTCGTAAGCGACCTATTACTATTGTCGAAGAGACGAAGCGACCGGTACCGTTAAAGCACCATTTGTTCCACCCTAAGGCTGGAATCTTCGGCCAACATCGGTTGAAGCAAGTAGCCAAGCGTTTTTCCAAGCAATCACGTAATCGTAATTTCAAGCGCCGTGACGACACTGAGTTACTGAACAGCATCATCAATGACAATAATTTGCCGGCACTGTATTTTTGCTTTTCACGTAAGCTGACTGAAAGCAAAGCGCGTAGTGCTGCGCGCAACCGTTCCCTGACAAGCAAAGATGAGCGCAAACAGTTTGAGGAAATTTGGCAGCAAGCTAAAAGTGAATTCAAGTTTAATGACGAGCGTGGTGCGATGGCGGATTTACATGACATTCTTGAACGCGGCATTGGCTACCACCATGCGGGCATGCTCCCGCAGCAAAAAGAAATCGTAGAGCGCTTATTCTCGAAGGCGTTGGTCAAGTTGCTCTATACTACCGAGACTTTCGCGATGGGCATCAATATGCCAGCGCGGTGTGTAGTCTTTGATTCGTTAATGAAATTTGACGGCATTGATTTTGACTACATGCGCACGCGAGATTATCTGCAAATGGCTGGTCGCGCCGGTCGTCTCGGCATGGACGAGGAGGGACTGGTTTATAGTGTTCTTGAATTTGACGATATCATGGGCGCACCGATTCATCGCATTCAAGATGGCAGCGTCGAACCAATCACTTCGCGCTTTAATCTTGATTATGCGACATTAGTACACCTGCATGGTATTGCGGGCTCAGAAGAAGCTACCAAAGTCTGGGAGAAATCATTCGCCGCATACCAGGCGCGTGAACATTCCAAGCAACGCGAAGAGCGCAATCGTCGACACATGCGTGCACTGCTTAAAAAGCGTTTCGAGTTTTTGAACGCCATGGGCTACATTGGCGAAGGCAGCGAAATTCTAGGGCGTGGGCGAACGAGCCTGCACCTGTTTGGCTATGAAATACAATTAACAGAAATGCTTTACGAAGGCATCTTAGAAAACATTACCCCGGAGGCATTATCGGCCTTGGTAGCCGCAACCATCCACCAAGGACGCCCACGTGACACTTATCCAAAGTATGTGCTACGTCCTATTCAAGAATTACTTCGCCGAGCCAAGCGTGTAGTTGAGCATGCGCGCGACCAAGAGGTGATGTCAGGCCTAGAGCCGACTATTAAGCAACTTGATGAATCCATGTCGGCGGCGATATACGAGTACGCTAATGGCTGCGACTTTTATCGTTTAAACAAATTCACTAGCGCTGCTCCTGGAGACTTCGTGCGCATTGCACGCATGACCGTACAGTACTTGCGCCACCTAGAGCGATTGCTGAAAGAGTCCGACCCGCAACTTGCTGAAACAGCACAACGAGCGGTTAAGCAAATTTACCGTGGGCCTGTTGATGTCCGCGCCGAGCTAGGGCTTAATGCTCAAGAATTCGAGTCGACTAAAACTGCTCGCACCGGCGAAGAGTCCGAGTGAGCTATTTTCAGTGGCAAGGCACAAAGCGTGTAATGCCCTTCTGTTACCTGGCTCAAATCAATACCTTCAAGGATGGCCATGTTGGTCGTCGATATTTGGTGATGCGCCTGAAGCTCTTTGCATGCGTAGGCATCAACTGATGGCGTATCGATACCAATGAGGATCACCCCCTGCGCTTGCAGGTATACCACTAATTCTACGGATAACGCATTGAAGTCCGTGTTGAAAGTAGTGCGGTCAGGGAAAGAATCTGTGCGCAACAAAACACGCGTCGAC
>CAXGOF010000170.1:0-3846 GCA_964011335.1 uncultured bacterium | reverse complement strand
AATTTTAACCATTGAGGGCACAAGCCTTTACGACAACAGCCCTATCACTGTTGATGCCGCCTTCCTCGGCGGCACTTTCGAGGGCGAGTCGATGATGGTCACCTCAATGCCAGCTCCGTCTGAATACCGCCTCGGTAACGATGTGGTTGTTTTCAGCGGGACTGTTCACGGATGGGGCCCTGATATCGATCGTTGCGTTTATGCATCAATGGGCGGTATTTTCCGCACCATCGACTCCCGTAAAGGCACAGTCGTTCTGGGCAAGGGCAAAGGCTTTGCAATTGAAGGTAACCAGCTTGTTTCAACATTGATTAACGATGTCGCTAAAGTAACGTCGGAGGCTAAGTAATGAAAAACGTTCTACGCCTTACAGCTGGCAGTCTCATTCTTGCCGGCGCTTCATTCTTCGTGATGAGCGATTCAGCCGTTGGTTATAGCACCATTGGTGGTAGCCTTAACTTAGGTCAGCGCGACTTCCGCGTGTACGACAACTTTAATGGTAGTTCTGCGAATAACAACACGACAAATAATTCAAACTGGCCCGGGTACACCGGGGCCGAGCTATCCATCTGGAAAGGCGGCGCTGAATGGAACTCTCGTCCACACGGCGATGGTTCTGGGGATAGTTCACAAACTTCTCTTGGTTCTGGTGGCGCCAATATGACTTTCTTCTGGGAAGGCATGGCTAGCGGCATCGGCGGCAGCAACGATAATATCGTTTCGTCAATCGACGGGTCAAGCGGTGGCGTTCTTGCTTATTGCGAAACTCCAATCAACGATGGTTGGCGCATCCGTTTCTACGGTGACGCATGGAGCTGGCAAGACGGTCCAGGCTCTGTGAATAATGGCATGGACATCCAAGGCGTGGCTTGTCACGAACTTGGTCACTCGCTTGGCCTTGGTCACTCGACTGCTGGCGGTAGCCCAACCATGAATGCTTACATCTCTGGCACAGGGACTGGGCAGCGCTCACTCGCAAGCGATGACATTAATGGCGTAAAGAGTATCTACTCTACGATGTCTTCAAGTATGCCAAGAATTGACAACGTTTCTGTTTCCGGGAACACCGTAACAATCACCGGTGGTGGATTTTCTTCCTCAACAAACCGAGTGTGGCTGATGAACGATCTGCTTGATGGTGGCAATGCTGGCGGTGCTCACGCAACAGTAGCTAATGTGCCTTCTTCAAACGGTACATCAATGACATTCCAACTACCTGCCTCTGGTTGGGAAAGTGGATGTATTGCTGTGAAGCGCACAACAGGTAACGCATATGGCGACTTGTCCGAGTCACACCCATTCGATGCCTCAAGCGGTGGTGGTGGCAACGACACGGCTTCGTTAACAGCAAGTACGCTCACACCAAACCCAGGGCAGGGCATCATTTTTAGCTGGTCAAATGCTCCTGCATCTGCGCCATACAGATTAGTGTATTCTTTCACTGACCGTAGCCCATTCTTCAGCACATTCAATGGGGTTGTAGGCACAGGCTCGAATACGGCCTTTGGCACAGGCTCTTTATACCGCGTAACGCCTAGTAGTGCCGCAGGGCGTACCGTATTCATAGAGGGGCAATGGCTATCTGCTGGTGTTGTTTATGACTCAAACACCATCCGCCTAGACGTACCGTAAAGCCTAAATCGTTTTTCTCCAGGTCGCAGCTTCGGTTGCGACCTGTTTTTTTGTTTATTGGCTAAAGCTCGGGCAGCAGTCGCGCCGATAAAGGGTTGACCCAATGAATTCCATGACATCTGCCGATAACCTACTTGCCTACGCCCTACGCTGCCATAGCGAAGGGCGCTTTCTTGCTGCCGCTGACTTTCTTCTAGAGGCTTTTCGTAGCCACCCTGAAGACCCGTCTGTGTCGCGTGAGCTAGGCAAAGTGTTACGCTCGGTCGGAGACACTGAAGGCGCTATAACTTATTTAAAGCGTTCGTGGCAGCACGACTCGGCATGCGCCGATACGGTTTCAGAATTAATTCTAGCCCTTCACGAAGTGCAGCGCGAAGACGAAGCTGTCTCGGTAATGCTGCGCTCTCTCGAAGCTGGTCTCGACGAAACAGAATTCGCAAACTGTATTGTAGATAGCGTCTAGTTAACGTAAACTGACTTTATGTCAGATCGTTGGAAACTGCAATCCTCTAAACATCTTGATGCCTATCGAATTTTTTCGGTGCGCGAAGATTTTTACAGTCACCCTACTTTAGAAAACGATGCGTCGTTTTTTGTTATTGAAAGCTCTGACTGGGTGAATATTATTGCCACCACGCCCGACGACGAAATTATTTTGATCCGGCAGTTTCGCCCTGGAATCGGTGGTGTGCGTTTAGAAATCCCTGGTGGCGTTATTGATGACGGCGAAACTCCAGAAGCAGCGGCGGCGCGCGAGTTGCGTGAAGAAACGGGATACACCGGTGATAAGCCACAGCTCATATGCGAAGTCGAGGCCAACCCCGCCATCCAAAATAATCGCTGCTTTTCATACCTGATAAAAAATGCGCGGCCGGATGCCGAGCGCGCTCTTGATGATGACGAGGTTATCGACGTACAACTGCGACCGTGTGCAGTATTAGATGACATAATTAAGAGCGGTGAGCTGCAGCACGCTTTGCTACAGCTACCACTAATGCATTTCCTGCGACAGCGCGACTCTCAATAATGCCACAACACATACCGCCCCCTTGCCCAAAATGCGGATGCCCCCCAGCGGGCTATCTTGAATTATTTGAGACGGTTGACTGCGCGCGGTGCCAACACTGCCAAGAAGCAATAAATGTACGTGAAATGGCACTCATTTTGGAAGCCTATACAGATGAAGAGATTGCTGCCGAAGGCGAAAAAACCGGTCGCCTGCTGTGTGACGACGACACCGACTACAATTTCGGCGAATAAGGGCTGTCTGCCTATTCGGCAGTCTCTTTGCGGCACACATCTTGCGATAAATGCCTAGTAACATGTCTTTTCGCATTTTAATCGCCGACGACCAGGTCGAACAACTCAACGCGGTTGTCGCCATGTTAGGTAATGCCGAATATAACATTGAAGTGGCTTATAGTGGCTCAGATGCGTTAAATATGTTATTAAACAGTGCCTTTGACTTGTCTTTACTTGATATGCACATGCCAGGCCTAACCGGGCTCGAAGTGCTTGATCATCTTAATCAATTGGGCAACTCTGTGCCGAGCATCCTGATGACCGGCCAACCATCGCGCGACATCGAGCTAGCAGCCCTCGAATTAGGGGTTATCACCATGTTGCGTAAACCAATCCCCGCAGAACTCCTGCGAATAACAGTAAATCAAATTTTTACCAGAAATCATGGCTAAATCCGCCAAAAAAATAGCAATAAGCCCTCTGGGCGACAAAGTTCTAGTTCAGCGCCTCGCAGCAGCTGAAATCTCCGCAGGCGGCATCGTTCTTCCTGAGTCAGCCAAAGAAAAGCCTGCTGAGGGCACTGTTATCGCATTGGGCGCTGGTCGCCTACTCGACGACGGCTCACGCTCAAAATTTGCTGTCGCTAAGGGGCAGCAGGTGTTGTTCACCTCTTACGCTGGCACCGAAGTGGAATGGGAAGGCGCGAAGTATTTGATTATGTCTGAAAACGACATACTCGGCATCATTGGTTAATTAACAAGTAAATATCATGGTTAAAAAAATTGCATTTGATCAAGAAGCGCGCGAAGGCATCCGCGCTGGCGTAAAGAAGTTGGCCGCGGCCGTAAAGGTTACGCTTGGCCCTCGTGGCAGAAATGTCATCCTCGAGAAAAGCTTTGGTACACCCGTCGTTACGAAAGATGGTGTTTCTGTGGCTCGCGAAATCGAGCTCGAAGACTCATACGAAAACAT
>CAXGOF010000169.1:0-3897 GCA_964011335.1 uncultured bacterium | reverse complement strand
TGTGACCTGGCCAGTAGTGCCTCCAATAGTTAGGCCAGCGAGTGCATCAACGTAGTGAGTGAATTCACCAGCATCCCTTGCGTCGCCGTCGTTGTTGCTATCGACGTAGTAGTGAATGCCTGAGCTTGGTTGAGTGCCGCTTGACCAGTTGTCGTCGGTAACGTAGAAGCCACCAGTGACGGGGTCGTGGTCAAGAGCATCAGGTGAAGCGTTGCTGAAAAGTCCACCGTTTCTAGTGTCAGCCCATTCAACTATTTCGCCAGCGTCGATTGTGTCGCCATCACCGTTGATGTCTTCTAGGCGTAAGATCATATCGTTGGTAGATATAATGTATAGGAAATGTTGGCTGTTTTCTTGGCGGTATTTGACGTCTTGCACATAATTAATCATGTTGCCGTCTACGCCAAGATACATAAGCTCGTCTCCGGCGGCGAAATCACCATTGCCATCTAGGTCGGTGGTGCGCCAAATGCCCCAGTCGTTGAGAGTAGAATCACCTTGGTACATGGCGTATTCGTCGGGGCCTTGGGCCATCGCAAGGCTACCAAGAGAAGTGAAAGCAAGAATTGCTAGGGATGTTCGCATTTTGTTAAGAGGGATTAGGAGCGCGAATTACGCTGCACAATGCTTGAAAGTATAGCCTAATAACATGGGAGTTGAGTGAAGAATTAGAGAACTTTAGTGGTTATGCCCAACATGTCCATCACGCGGCACCTGCTGTTGTTTCTGCGCCAACTCAAGCAATGCGCCTGCCGCAAGGTGTTGCGGATAACTTTCTAAAATGGTTTTGCACAAAGAACTTGCCACTTCGAAATCAAGGGACTCGAGAGCGGCATGAGCCAATGATAGGAGTACGAAATCGTCGTCCCAGCCCTGCTCGTACAGATCGCCGAAGTAGGCATCAATCCAAGAAACTTCACGGGATTCGACCAAAACTAGCCCGACATTGCGCCATAACTGCTGTAGATATAAGGAATGTGGGTGTAATTTGGTGACTATCATTAATTCTGCAAGAGCGGCATCAGTAGTCTCAGTAGAGAGTGGGTTGTCTTGCAGGTAAGTATCATGGACCGAATATTCTTGTGCTTGCAGATGGGCAGCATAGAACTCTAACAGAGATTCCGTGCCGTCAGCTTGATGGCTGGCCAAATCGGTTAGCACTGCCGAGGCGCGGTGGTGGTTGCTTACTTTAGGGTTTAACACAGGGCGGTTAGCTGCCAATAAATAATCAATTGGGCGCCATGGTCCCTGCAGCATCCATGCGTCGACATTAGTATTACTGACCAGCTTGACCTCGATAGCTTTCGCTGCTTCGCGGAGAGTGATTTCTTGATTACTGCCAACGAAAATCAGGTAAGGAATTTCTAAAGTGTCCGAGTAAACAAATACTTTGCTGGAGCTAAACACATCGCTAAATGATTGAGCAATTTGCGGGGCGACGCGTGGGGCTAGCTCATCAGCAGCTACTCGTAACACGCATAGGCCACCTTTAGCAAGTCGCATAGACGCCTGGTGGAATAGCTCGTGACGAAGCAATGAGCGGCGCGCGATAAATTGCGCATCGGCATATAGTTTAATAAGCGAGTGCCCACCCGCTGAATGAATAAGCTGCTCTGGATCGCTAATTAAAATAGGATTGTGGTTGTCTACAATCAGCGTATTAATGAAGGCGTCACTTTGCAGATAGCTACGGTGATTGTTCGGCAATGGAGTGATTGCTGCGCGTCCATCAAAAGAAGTTGAGTACTTTTGATCTTGATATGTTGTGATTAGCTGGCGTTCAATATGGCTAAGTTGTGCAATCGAACTTCCCTCTTCTGCCATCCAGGTGTGGTTACTGCGCGCAGAAAGATGAATGGTTGGCTGCCAATGGGTAGGCGTCAAGAATAAGCACACTGCAACGGCTGTTGCGAAGACGGCTGCTGCTGTAAATTTGCTAGAGAGAATCGGTTTAAAACTGAGCAGAAATACGGCAATAAATGAGCCAACAGTAAGTGCCAAGCGGCCAGATAAAGCGATTTCTCGCGGTGCAATTGCAATAACAATGAATGCTGCAGCAATGCCACATAGGGTCGATGAGAAGCGTTTACGACTTGTAATGATAGTACGTAAAAATACGGCAATAAGCACTATGGGTATTGCAAAACATAACACCGTCATTAATGGCACATACAGCGTATTTTCTTCAGCCAATAATGGGGAATTGGCGTTCGCAAAATCTAATATTCTCTGATCTTGGAAGAAGCGGCTATAAGTACCTGGCGCGCTTATTTCTTCGATGAACCCTAGGGAATAGAACGCGGATCCTGCGAGTAAAACAGAGCTGATGCGCAGCGTTAGTTTTGAGAGAGTCTCGGCTAAACCAGCAGCCAGAGTGAACCATGAAAGGGCAAACACTAACAATAAGGCGTTACTGCGAATAGTGTTGTCGGCAGTGGTAGCGTAATCAAAAACGGTTGCATATGGCAAAAACAGTAGCATGATCATTGCGATTGCTACTCCACCAACGAATGGTGTCAACAATTCTGGGGATCCGACATCGCTATTAGATTCTTCTCTAGCTTTAGTGGGATAGTAGCGTTGTAGAATGCCAGTGAGCGCCCACACGCAAATAAAGCCGGGTATTCCGACGGCAACTCCGGGTATGAGGTTGGCGCCGATTAGAGCACAGAATAATAATAAACTACTGTTGGCCTTATGGCTTTCGATTGCAGTGCCAAGATTAGCGCCAAGTGCGCGCAGCGGTAGAAAAAGTAGCGCGGCAAACAACGCGCTGAGCGGAGCCATGCCAGAGAAAAGTGGTAGGGCGCCTGCTAAGCCTAGCAAAATATATGAAGCGCGGGGCGGAGTGTTGCCCGCGCCGTTGAAGCGAAGGCCATTGCCGAAAGCGAGTAGCACGAAACCGGTAGCTAATAAATGATTGCCACTCGAGCCACCTAGGGATATAGCAACACAGTCGATTAGGCCGGCGATTAATGCACCGACGCCGATGAAGTAAAGGAGTGAATGTAAGTGACGCATTATTGGCATGGATAGTTTATTCTATCCGCAGTATGTTTCGTGTAACGATGTCCATCATTTGCGTTTTAAACTTTATGGGTAGTGCCCCGGGGCAAAATTCGGCAGTGGCACCGATAAAGCGCGCGCAAATAACAGTAATCCAGCAGGCGCCCTTACTTGATGGGGCTCTCAATGACCTAGCATGGCAGCACGCTACCCAGATTGAGGATTTCACCGAGGTCAAGCCTAACGAGGGGCGCCCTGCCGAGCAGCGTACGGTCTGTTATTTAGCGCGTGACGATGAGTTTTTGTATGTCGCTTTCGAGTGTTTTGAAGAAGATGTCGCTTCGATGGTTTTACAAAATGTGTCACGTGATGCTTTTTTGACTGACGATGACCGTATTGAGTTTGTGCTTGATACTTTCAATAATAAACAGTCGGCTTACTTCTTTCAGATGTCGGCGGCAGGCTCGCGCGGCGACGCGCTCATCGGCGAAAATGGATTGCGCTTTAACAAACCCTGGAACGGTTTCTGGGAGGGTGTTGCAAAAGTACATGACGATAAGTGGGTGTGTGAAATGGCAATCCCTTTTGCCACTCTAAGTAGTGGTGAAAACGATGCTTGGGGCATTAACCTGCAACGTTACCGGGGGGCGTCACGTAGTCAATACCGCTGGTCTTCGCCGCGCCGCGAACTCTTTGTCGGCAACGTTTCTGTAGCTGGTGAGGTAAGCGGTCTTTCTGGCATGAGACAAGGAAGTGAAATCGAGTTTCGCCCATACCTCAAGACCAGAAGAATAGATCAGCATAATGGCAATCAAGAGTTGCTTCCCGATTTCGGTGGCGAATTTCATTGGTTGATTACACCAGCATTTAAAGCTTCGCTAACCTTTAATA
>CAXGOF010000168.1:0-3931 GCA_964011335.1 uncultured bacterium | reverse complement strand
TCTTCAGCTTCAGCAACCGGTGCTTCTTCAGCTTCAGCAACCGGTGCTTCTTCAGCTTCAGCAACCGGTGCTTCTTCAGGAGCAGCTGCCGTTTCTTGAGCAGCTTCCTTTGCAGCTTTCTTAGCCGCCTTTTTAGCAGCCTTAGCCTCTTGAGCTTCTACCCAATTCTTACGCACGTCGTCGTTCTCTCCGAACTCGGCGTGAATAAAACTTAACCCAATACGCTCTTCGCCACAGTCAACGCGCACGATACGCACCTCGACTTTCATACCGACTAGGCAGTTTGTTGCTGGCGACTCTTGCCATTCTTGCGGAAGAGTACTGTAATGCAAGAATGCTTCCAGATCGTCCTCAAGTCTAACAAAGCAACCAGCAGCGATGTGCTTAGCAACCTCACCTGACAACATATCACCAACATGATAGTTGGTCGGGATGTAATCTTCCCACGGGTTCTTAGTAAGCTGCTTCATTCCCAAAGAGATGCGTTGCTTATCAAGGTCTACGTTAAGAACTACGCACTGCACACGATCGCCCTTTTTGGCGATTTCTGATGGGTGCTGAATCTTACGTGTCCAGTGGAAGTCGGTGTTGTGCAACAAGCCGTCGATACCTTCTTCAATCTCAACAAATGCTCCGTAAGTTGCAAGGTTTTTGATTGTAGCTTCAATAACTGTGCCTGGCGCGTAATGCTCAGCGATACGCTGCCAAGGATTACCTTCAACTTCACGCACAGACAACGACATTTCTTTCTTCTCCAAATCAATTGACTTGACATAGACATCGATTTCGGCACCCTTAGTGAATTCAGCTTCAGGATTTGGGCTCTTCTGCGTCCATGAAAGCTCAGTAACGTGTACCAAGCCCTCAACACCAGACTCAAGCTCAACAAACAATCCGTACGGAACGATGTTGGCGATGCGGCCCTTATGGATAGACTTCTCTGGGAATCGTATATCGATTTTCTCCCATGGGTTTTTCGTAAGAGCCTTGAGTGACAATGCCACGCGGTTGCGCTCGTGATCGATAGACTGAATGAATACTTCAATCTTGTCACCAATTTTAACCATTTCACGCGGATGCTTGATGCGTCCGTATGACATGTCGGTAACGTGAAGCAAGCCATCCATACCGCCGAGGTCGACGAATGCACCAAAATCGGCAATGTTCTTGACTTCGCCAATACGAGTTTGGCCTTCCTTGATATCTTGAAGCAGTTCCGCACGTTTTTCTATGCGCTCTTCTTCCAGAAGCTGACGACGTGAGATCACAATGTTGCGACGCTCTTCATCAATCTTCACGACCTTGGCCTGAATCACGGTACCTACAAAATCTGAAGGATCGGAAACACGGCGGATGTCGATTTGCGATGATGGCATGAACACTTCGACACCATCGATAGAGACGATTAAGCCACCTTTGATGAGCTTTTGCACATCGCCATCGATAACGTCTCCAGGGCTGTATACGCCCACGATTTTCGTCCAAGCACGTTCGCGATCAGCATCGCGCTTTGAGACTACCGGGACATTTGTGTTACGATCGTCGCCGCGGTAAAAGACTTCTAGTGTTTCACCTATGCCAGGAAGATCACCATCGAATTCAGCGAAGAGCAATGGAGCCTCTGCCTTACCGCCGATGTCGACACGAACAACGCCGTGATCTTCTTCTACACTAAGCACGGTTGCTGTGACTATTTGGTCACGTTTTACGTCGCCTACTTTATCGCCAATCATTTCACTGATGGCCGAAGACTCGACTATGCCGAGGGCTTCTGATAACTGACGATCGAGTTCTTCGTCAGTGAGGTCGTAACGTCTGATGAGGTCTTTTGAGACCATGATTAAAATTGGGTTTGTGTTTCGGAGAAAAGCCTCTTACTTGGCAGCAAAAATTTGCTGGTGCCAAGCCAACAGGCGTCCGACCGCCTGCTCGACTGATTGATTGGAATTATCAAGAATGTAGCTTTCATCCGTAGGATGAGGAGCTGCGCTTCCGCGGTGTGCGTCGCGAGAGTCTCGTTGTGACAATGCATTCTGCACTTGCGTAAGTGTGACATCTGGATTAAGTTTACGTTGCTGTTCGAAGCGGCGCTTGGCGCGAACCTCTAGGGGTACTTCAACAAAAACTTTGAGTGGCGCGTTAGCAAAAATTATGGTGCCTGCATCGCGACCATCGGCGACTACGCCTTTAATGTTTTCAATGGCAAGTAGCCCGCGCATCTTTTCGTTGAGCGCGTCACGCACGTCAAAATGATCAGCAACCGCGGAAACGTTTTTGTCGATAAGCTGCGTGCGCAGTTCATCGCGCAAAGATTGCTTGTCGACGACAACAATGCCACCGCTATCTGATGTCAATTCTATTTGAGAGAGCACTTGCAAAACTTGAGTCGAATCATCGACGGCAAGCCCATTTTGCAAGACGGCCCAAGTTAATGCTCGATACCAAGCGCCAGAGTCAATGTAGGACCAGTTAAGTGCTACGGCCAGCTGCTTAGCAAGAGTGCTTTTACCAGAACCACTGAGCCCATCAAGGGTAACCACTGCGACTCTATCCAAAGGTGTAACCTGTGCCATTGGGTCACATATTCTACCCACTTTTACCCCCTAGTCAACAGTGGTTGCCACGCAGAAAGTACTTCGAGCGAACAACTTGAGTCGATTTGCTGCTGCTGCGCTTGGTGTAGATGCCCTATACGCACTATAGAGCTCTCAAACTGCTTGGCGCTTGCTGCCACAGCGGACAAATTTATCTGCATATCGCTCATTTCTTTGCGGGCGATCTCGGCTGTAGATGTTTTCCGCATCTTGCCACCCAAATAGCGGCGTAACCCTGCGGGCAACATACGTAGGAATAAGCGTAAAACACGATTACGCAACACACGACGTAGTTGCTGGTATGGCAAGTCCGAGGTGCAGAAAGCATCGCCATGGACATAAAGAGTGCGCCGCTGTTCGCAATTCGACAACACCACATCACAAACTTCAAAAGAATGCTTTTCGGCGTGCGCCCCCTCAAGCAACACATCACGATTTCCGCGGACAACAATCACCCGCCCAGTGGCCGCGAACTGTTCGAAAGCAGAAAGTAATGGTACAAAATCAACTCCGGACAAACTTTCAGGACCCACATAAACGTCAAACAGGTCGCCAAGAATAAGCACCACAGAATACTTACTACAAGTATCTATCACTTCATTTGCAAAAGCAACAATTTCTTGCGGGCGGCTCGCACATAAGTGCAAATCAGCAACGCAATAAATTTTTTCATTGTGCAACTCGATTACCTGAGAACCGAGGTCTACTAGATTGGCTTTGTTCATTTGTTTTGGTCTAATCCCAGATCACTCATCTTGCTCCATAGAACTTTGCGCGTAATCCCAAGCAATGCAGCAGCTTTAGCCTTTCGTCCACCCGTGATTTCAAGAGCATTAAGAATGGCCTCGGTTTCAGAGCGTGCGGTAATTTCGCGCAAGCCAACCAACTTATCAGCAACAGCTAAGTGACCGTGGCCGACATCTGGCATGAAATGTTCTATACGTAATATACGGACGCGTCCGCATATTGCCATAGCGCGGCGCAGAGAGTTTTCGAGCTCGCGAACATTTCCTGGCCAACTGAGTGTTGATAGCTGCTTGATTGCAGAGCTTGAGACGGAGTAACGCTTTTCGGGATCCCAACGTTTAAGCAAATCAGCCAACAACAACGGGATGTCTTCGATACGCGAGCTTAAGGCTGGCAGTTCGAGATTGAGTACGTTTAAGCGGTAGTACAAATCTTCGCGAAATTTACCATCATCTACCATTTTCTTGAGCGGCTGCTTGGTTGCAGCCACAATCCGACCACTGAACTTTCGTAGGGCGGTCTCGCCCAGACGCACGAACTCTGACTCTTGTAAGGCGCGCAACATCTTGGGCTGCAGATCTAATGGAAAG
>CAXGOF010000167.1:0-3963 GCA_964011335.1 uncultured bacterium | reverse complement strand
AAAAAACAAAAATGTGACCTCAGTGTCACGCGAAATCGGTGGGCGTACGCTCACAATAGAAACAGGCTGGATCGCCAAGCAAGCTTCGGCTTGTGTCGTAGTTAGCTACGGTGAAACAGTTGTAATGTCTACAGTCGTAGACGGTGGCCCTAAAGACATGGGCTTTTTCCCTCTCACAGTAGATTACCGTGAGAAAACATATTCCGCAGGTAAAATTCCTGGCGGTTTCTTCAAGCGTGAAGCGCGACCTTCTACTAAAGAAGTACTAGCTATGCGTTTGCTCGATCGCTCTGTGCGTCCGATGTTTGCAGATGGCTACATGAACGAAGTTCAGGTAATGTCATCCGTGCTTTCATACGACCAAGAGAACGAGCCAGAAATTTTGCATATGATTGGCGGTATGGCTGCTATCCATATCTCTAAGATTCCTTTTGAAGGTGCGATGTCTGCTGTGCGTTTAGGCTATGTAGATGGTAACGTCATTATTAACCCAACTCACTCAGTGATTGCGATGGACAACAACTTGCTAGATCTGACGATGTCAGGTAATGCTGGTTCGGTGTGCATGGTTGAGGCAGGCGCAAAAGAATTGCCAGACTCAGAGGTCTCTACAGCTCTTGCTGCTGGCCACGAAGTCATTAAAG
Organism: uncultured bacterium; assembly: GCA_964011335.1. Classification (GTDB taxonomy): domain Bacteria; phylum Planctomycetota; class UBA1135; order UBA1135; family UBA1135; genus JAPKEZ01. The sequence continues at coordinate 3,319 of CAXGOF010000167.1, read as the reverse complement.
ATCTTTGCTCTATGCTCGAAGAATTGCGCGAGAAGGTTGGCGTTGAAAAAATCGTTCCTGTCGTCGGAGAAAAAGACTCTTCACGTCACGACGCGATTATCGAAAAATACACTCAGGCTGAAATCGAGAAAGTACTTTCTACCGATGGTAAGTTTGAGCGTTACGATGCCGCTGACGAGTTCGTAGCCCAGGTTATGGCCGACATGGCTCCAGCTGGCGATGGCGACGAAGACGTTGCTGAACAGGCAGCGATTAAGAAAGCGGCTAAGTCTGCGGTTAACACTGTCGAGCGCGATATGACTCTCAAGGGTCGTCGTGTAGATGGTCGCGATACAAAGACTATCCGCGCAATCGACATCGAAACTCGCTTGCTGCCACGTGTTCATGGTTCTGCCTTGTTCACGCGTGGCGAGACTCAAGCTATTGTTACATCAACTCTCGGCTCTACCGATGATGAGATGTTCCTAGATGGTCTGCAAGCAGAGCGCGCAAAGAGTAAATTCTTCTTGCACTATAACTTCCCTCCATTCTGTACTGGTGAAGCCAAAATGTTGCGTGGTACTTCACGCCGCGAGTTGGGTCACGGTTGTTTGGCAGAGCGCGCGCTTGAGCCAATGTTGCCTGACTACAGCGACTTCCCTTACACCATTCGTATCGTTTCAGATATTACCGAGTCAAACGGTTCGTCTTCAATGGCTTCTGTTTGTGGTGGTACCTTATCTATGCTTGATGCGGGTGTGCCAATGAAGGCTCCTGTAGCTGGTATTGCGATGGGACTCATTATGGACGAAGAATCTGGCGAGTACGCTATTTTGTCCGACATATTAGGCTCAGAAGATCACCATGGCGACATGGACTTTAAAGTGACGGGCACTGAAAGCGGTATTACAGCTTTGCAGATGGACATTAAAGTTAAAGGACTAGCTGCTAAAATCCTCGATGAGGCTATTGACCAGGCTAAAGTAGGTCGCTTGCACATCTTGGACAAGATGAACGAAGTTCTTTCTGCTCCTTGTGAAGAAGTTTCTCCTTATGCTCCTGTTAACAAGAGCATTAAGATTCCTGCAGACAAGATTGGTTTCTTGATTGGGCCTAAGGGCGCAAACATTAAAGACCTGCAAGAGACATTCGGTGTTAACGTTAGCGTCCTTGACGATGACGGCAATATTCAGGTTTCTGGTAACCCAGTTACAAATGTCGAGGCATGTATCGAAAAGATAGCAGCTCAAACTCGAGTCATCGTCGCCGGCGAGCGTTTCACTGGCAAAGTTACTGGCGTTAAAGACTTCGGTTGTTTCGTCGAGCTAGGTGGCGGTCAAGAAGGTATGTGTCACATCTCTGAGCTAGAAGAAGGTCGCGTCGAAGACGTTGCTGATGTCTGCAAAGAGGGTGATGAGATTACCGTGATCGTACTTAATGTCGATGAGCGCTCAGGCAAGGTTCGCCTCAGCCGTCGCGTTGCGATGCTCGAATCTGAAGAGGACATCGCTGCAGCTCTAGAAGAGGCAGCTAAACCACGCCCACGCGCTCCTCGTCGCGATAGTCGCGGTGGTGGCGGACGTGGCCGTCGCGACTAATTGAATGATTAGTCGAATTAAGTGGTGCAGAAATTAAATTCTGCACCACTTTTTTTATTTAACCCTATATTTAGTGCTAAATCCGCTAATAGGAGCACAAAATGAGGATTTAGCTAAAAAAAACACTAAAAAAGTGGCAACCAGCCTGTGTTCAGTGCCGTAAAGACTTACAATAGGGGAAATAACACAATGAAAACCATCTTCGTAACACTCGCACTGCTTGCTTCACCAGTATTCTTGGTGGCTTCGGCCGACTTGTCGGCATTTGATGTTGTAATGGCAGATGCTGAAGTTCGATTAGATCGTTCGAAAGTGCGCCATGGCAATGCGTCTTCATTTGACCCAGCTGGTAGCGCAATGGTTGCTACTGTGCGCTCAACAGATGTATATAACGCCACGCCTGCGGGCAAAATCATCAAAAAAGAAGGGATTAAGAAGGGTACTGCCCGTTACAACACGTTAATTCGCCAGGCTACTGCGTCTTACAAGGCAGCTTTGAAAAAGGTGGCGAATGCTTCTGGCTACGTTTTAATTGTAGAACAGGGCGGCATATCAGGTTACTCTAATGTCACCGATGCAACACCTGCTATCATCTCTGCTATTTAATCGATTGAATAAATCGATGTCACTAGTCCACGGGCTAGTGGCTTTTTCTTTGATTGCAAGCTGTGGCTTGCCAATGTTTGACGATGACGATGTCGTCGATAGCGAAGAGCAAATTGAATTCTCGGACATACCGGTGGTCGAAGCGCCTATGTCATTTCAGGAAGAGTATCCTTATATGCGCATGACCGAGCATGAGGATCGCACATACTCTGTGTTAATTACTGTGCCGCTTAACTCTGGTGAGAATGTAATTGCACGTATTGGCGATAGCTGCCCATACATTAAAGGTGAGGGCGCAACCGCTTCTGTTGAGTTACATTCGAGGCAGGGTCAGGTATATTCTGGGCCGAATACTGTAAAAGACGTTAGTGCCAAATTCACTGAAGTAAACGATATCTTGCTTGCGCGTGGCAACGAAGATGAATTACGCGGTATCTTTTCAGCGATTGATTACTGGTTCAATTCATCACCGCAAATAGAAATTCAAGCCGAGGTGTTTGAAACATCTACGGCTATAGATAACGAGCGTGGTTTCGTGCAGTCTGCTGCTGACCCGTTGTTCGCTGACAACCAGGCCCAAACTTTCCTTAAGACTATAGGTGTTAATTTTGGTACGTCATCTAACCCTTCGCTGTCTGGCGGTGGATTGGGTCTGGCGAGTGAGGTTAGCTTGTTTGATTCTTCATTTAATCTTGGAGGCATTGTCCAGGTGTTACAGCAAGAGGGCTTTGTCGATATCCTGTCGCAGCCACGCATTGTTACTCGATCAGGAGTTACCGCCTCTGTTTCTTCTATTGAAGAGATTCCTTATCTTAATGTTACTACAGTCAGTCTTACCGGAACGAATGCTTATTCCATTGGCACTAAAGAGGCTGGCGTAACTTTGACAGTAACTCCGGTGCTCGTGGGTGCCGACACTATTCATATGGTTATTTCTGTGCAGGTAAGCCGACTCGGACGCGACTTCTTCGTGGGTTCTGACGGGCAAAATAATCCAATTAGTATTCCTACGCTTAATAAGCGTACTGCAGATGCTAATATTTATGTTAGAAATGGTCAGTATGTAGTCATCGGTGGACTCAAGCTCAAGTCAGAGAAGCTTAACGAGAACAAGGTTCCATTTCTGGGTATTTGTT
>CAXGOF010000166.1:0-3992 GCA_964011335.1 uncultured bacterium | reverse complement strand
AGGGTAAGTTGACTAAAGCTGAAACTTTAAACGAACCAGAAATGTTCGTTGAATTCTTCGATAAACTCTCAAAATCAGTCTTCTTAGAGGCTAACCAACTATGAGCCACAAACTATCCATAATAATAATTCTGTTTTCTTTAATCGGTTGCGCCAGCCAAAACGCTCGCATTCTGGAGGGAGGCAATCAGGTCGAACTTCGTGTGATGCAGTCTAGGTCTTTTGACACCCAAAACAAAGAAGCAGTAGTGCGGGCAGTGATATCTACCCTGCAAGACTTGGACTTTGTCGTTGAGGAGGCCGATGTCGAGCTTGGAACTGTTACAGCGACTAAATTAAATCGTTACTCTATTAGAATCACTGTAACAGTGCGTGATCGCGGTCCCGACAAAAAAGTTGTTCGCGCAAGCGCTCAATACAATCTGGAGGCCATTCAAGACCCAGTGATGTACCAAGATTTCTTCTCGGCTTTGTCTAAATCACTCTTTTTAGAGGCACATGCTGTTGAATAAGAGTGTCGTAGGACTTTCTTGGGACTAAAGCTAACGTAAGAATTGAACAATAACCCCGCTAGCAATTAACAGCTTTTACTAAAACCTAGGCAAATATAAGGCAAATCACATCTAGCCTTATATCCCCCTTCGCATAAGCCTCTACCCCGCTTCCATTTAAACTCTCACTCGCATCTACGAGAATAATATTTGTAATATTATGTTCGAGATTAGGACAGCTTGTTTCTTTTCATTATTGAATTAAAACCAAGAACGTTTCCCCTCAATATAAATACGCTCAAACTCTTCATTGCTTTTGCATAAATAGATGACTCCCTCAATCAATCCAATAATCGCTGGAATAATCGCCAAAATAAATAAGCTCAAAACAGACACGAATAACAAAATCAAACCTTCTTTTTTATAGCCAAGAATGAATTTGTGTACTCCCATCGTGCCCCATAAAAGAGCTGTAATTCCTACTAGAATTCTTTTAGTATTGATGTTCATTAAGTTATTGTATCACTTAATGCTTACCATTCAAGGCAATCTACGAACACAATATTAATATTGTGCTCAGTAGCAGCGGGGAAAATATCTTTTCGGAGACACTTACGCAAGTATTATGTCAGTATGCGAAATTCATGGCCTTACCTTTTAGTCCTCCTCTCAGTATCGTTTGCTTGTCAAACCCCTCCTCCAACAAGCGGCGTGCAATCAATGCGTGGCTGGTGCAGTGGCAATACTAAGGCTACTACGCTCCATGACCTAATGGTCCCTGAGGCCGCTGTGGTGAAGCTCGCCGGCGATATGGGGTTCACGGAGGGACCAGTGTGGTTACCCAAGGAGAAAAAACTCGTCTTCAGCGACATACCAAGCGCAAAGCTAATGGAGTGGAGCGAAGACTCCGGACTCAAGCTCTTCAGGAATAGCCCGAAACCAAACGGCAACCTACTCGATAGAGAAGGAAGGTTGCTCACCTGTAGGCACGGCGCGCGCGACATCGTCCGCACCGAGAAAGACGGAACGATCACGGTCCTCTGTGATAGCTTTGAAGAGAAGCGCCTCAACTCACCGAATGATGTCGCCGTTAAGTCTGACGGCACGCTGTGGTTCACCGATCCCCCATGGGGATTACCGGGAGCACGCGAGGGTAAAGAACAGGCCGGTCACTATGTCTTTCGCTTGGACCCAAAGACGAAGAAGATCACTATCCTCATGGAAGGTGTCATGCCGAACGGTATCGCCTTCTCACCTGATGAGCGATACCTCTACATCGCGGATACGGGTGGGAAATGGCATCCTGACGATGCGCTCCGCGAATTACCGGCAACGATTACTGCCTATCGGGTGAAAGATGATGGAACGTTAAACCTAGAACCAGTCTGGAGGGTGGAGGGCTTCTGTGATGGAATGTGTGTTGACGCATTAGGCAACATCTACACCACCGCGCGCGAGGGTATCACGGTGCTTTCACCAGACGGCAAGGTCATTGGGACGATCAAGGTCCCTGAATCACCAAGCAACTGCTGCTTTGGTGGAGACGACTACAAGACACTATTCATCACAGCGCGCACATCGCTTTACTCGGTGGAGCTAGCAAACGCTGGCGACCGTTAATTAATCGCGCGTCATTCCAAAATGGAACTCACGGCGCTTGGTATACACGCACATAGTCAAAGAGTATTTCATCGGGCAGCGTTGCCTGAGTCACATCACCACCCCATCCAGATAGCTCAACGCTTAAAATAATATACTCGGGTATTTGCGAGACGGCTTCGGATGTGCGCCATGTCTCTTGACCATCGACGTAAAAAACATATGCGTCAGCCGTCCATAGTAAGCCGAAGGTATGGAAGCCTTCATCGATGCCAGCGATCTCTACCTTAGTACCCGCCTGCTTGTGCTCAGCACCGTATCCATTCCAGTGCAGGTTGTGGTAAACCCACGATCGGCCCTGGTTGATATGATATTCGAAGATGTCAATTTCTGTACCAAACTGCGCGGGGTCGTCCAGCCCCTTGCTAAGAGCTGGTGACTGTAGCCAAAAAGCGGTGTGGGCACCAAGTTCATGGTTCACTCTGGCACGGCATTCAAAGTAACCGTACTTTTGAAGGAAGGTCTCGTGGGTAGCAATTTGCGCAATGTGATATTCAGCACCGACCTGCGTAAGGGTCATTGCGAGTTGCCCATTGCCGTTTAGCGTACTGGCCTCTTCAACTACGACCCCGTTTTTACGCTTGCCCAACGAGCGCGGCCGCCACTTGCTATTATCCAACTCTGTGCCAGCAAATGTGTCACTGAAGCTGAGCACATACCCCGCTGCTTCTTCGGGCAAAGCGATAGAGAAGTGCGAATCGGAAGTGGCTTGCGTCTGCCATCCTTGGCAACCGCCGCTCACGAGCAAGGCGACAAGTACGTGGCAGAAATGAGAAGAATGACGCAAAATGATTTCGACAGTTACACCTTAAAATGTCGACAGTGATTTATCCACAAGCTCTAGAACTGCAGAATTTTATTCAAGGTTGCACTTGGACGCATGGCGCTGGCAAGCAGCTCGGCATTAGGGTGATAATATCCACCCAAATCGATCGCATTACCTTGTGCGGCAAGCAGCTCTTCCAAGATGGTTGGTTCGTGCTCGGCAAGTGCCTGCGCCACTGGAGTAAAGCGCTCTTGCATAGACGCGTCTTTACTTTGTTTAGCCAGAGCCTCTGCCCAATAAAGCGTCAAGTAGTAAGTCGCCCCACGGTTGTCGAGTTCGTTCACTTTACGCGAAGGATTACGCCCATTCGCTAGATACTGACCAATGGCAGCATCTAATGTCTCGGCAAGAACCGATATCTGTGCATTATCAGTGACTGCCGCCGCTTGCTCAAACGCTGGCACTAATGCGCAATACTCGCCCAGGGAATCCCAGCGCAAGTGGCCTTCTTTTACGAACTGCTGCACATGCTTAGGAGCGGAACCGCCGGCTCCAGTTTCGAACAAACCCCCGCCTTGTAGCAAAGGCACAATCGAAAGCATGCGTGCGCTTGTACCCAATTCTAAAATAGGGAACAAATCAGTAAGGTAGTCACGCAAAACGTTGCCGGTAATCGCAATCGTATCTTCACCGCGGCGTATGCGCTCAAGTGAAAAACGCATGGCCTCAACTGGAGGAAGAATCTTTATTTCTAAACCAGTGGTGTCATGATCACCCAAAGCCTTTTCAACTTTTTGGATAAGTTGCGCATCGTGACCGCGCTCTGCGTTCAGCCAAAAAATGGCAGGAGAACCCGTGGCACGTGCACGCTTAACGCCTAGCTTAACCCAATCGGTAATCGCTTCATCTTTGGTCTGGCACATGCGGAAGATGTCGCCCTCATTCACTTCTTGCGAGAGCAATATCTCGCCTTTAGCGTCAAGCACTTGTATCACTCCGGCACCCATCGCAGAAAAAGTCTTATCGTGGGAGCCGTACTCTTCGGCTTTCTTTGCCATCAATCCGACGTTGGCAACA
>CAXGOF010000165.1:0-4008 GCA_964011335.1 uncultured bacterium | reverse complement strand
TAGCACATATGCTGGTGGCGACGAGGGGCTAACCACTCTCGTTGAATTCTCGTCACCAAATATTGCAAAGCCGATGCACGTAGGGCATATGCGTACTACGGTAATTGGTGCGGCACTGAGCCGTATTTTTACCCATCTTGGTCACGATGTAAAACGAATAAATCACCTCGGCGACTGGGGGTCACAGTTTGGCAAATTAGTTGCTGCATGGCAACGTTGGGGTAACGATGAAGCATTAAACGCAAGGCCTATTGCGCACCTGCTCGAATTGTATGTACGTTACCACAAGGAAGAAAAAGAAGACGAAACTCTAGCGGCTGATTCAAAGCAGTCTTTCCAAGAACTCGAATCGGGCAAAGAAAATCAAACTCGCGCAACCTGGAGGAAATTCACCGAGATTTCATTGGTCGAATTCAATAAGGTTTACGCACGCTTTGGCATCGAGTTTGACTACTTACGCGGCGAGTCTTGGTACGAAGGTCAACTCAACGACATGATTACCTGGCTAGATGAATGCGGCGTAACGGAATTATCCGATGGCGCAACTATCGTCAACCTTGAAGAGCAAGGCATTAAGACTCCAAGCTTGGTCAAGACTGCTCACGGTACAACTCTATACGCCACTCGCGACTTAGCAGCTGCTAAATCACGCTGGGAAGAATTCGCTTTCGACCAATCGCTGTATGTCGTTGGCGCCGAACAAACACTGCATTTCCAACAATTAAAGGGCGTACTGTCCCGGTGCGGGGTCGAGTGGGAACAACGCATGGAGCACATCCCTTTTGGTTTAATTCGCCTTACTGAGGGGAAATTATCCACACGCGAAGGGCGCGTCATTGCCCTCGGCGACGTGCTCGATCGCTCGGTTGAACTTGCCGCGGAATCAATCGAAGAGAAAAATCCTGAGCTACCAGACAAAGAATTGGTTGCCGAGCAAATTGGTTTAGGCGCGATTGTGTTTCACGATCTCAAGCACCAGCGTCAAAAAGATGTGGTGTTTGATTGGAAAGAAGTCTTATCTTTCGAGGGCGATACTGGGCCTTACTTGCAATACACTCACGCCAGATGCTGCTCGATTTTACGACGTGCTGGGAAAGAGGTGCCTAGCATCAACGACATTGATTTTTCAATATTAGAAGGTGGGCGCGAACTTTGGGTTGCCATCGGACGCCTACCGCAGGCCGTACGCGAAGCTGCTATTAAACGCGAACCGATGTTGATTGCAAACGCGTTGTTAAAAATAGCTTCGGCAGGAAATGGTTTTTATCGCGATAATCAAGTACTGGGCACGGGCGATGATGACTTGGAAAAAGCCCGCCTAGTAGCGATTGATACGTTGCGTAAAACATTAGCTCTTGGCATGTGCTTACTTGGCGTACCTGCTCCGCATGAGATGTAATATGGCTATCGATTTAAAAGATTTTGTGCGCGACATTCCAGGTTATCCCGCCCCAGGTATTATCTTCAAAGATATCACGCCATTGCTGCAAAATGCCGAAGCCTTGCGCCAATCCATTGCTGAAATGGTGGCTATCACTAAGCAGTACGATATTACGCATATTGCAGGCATCGAATCACGCGGCTTCATTTTTGGTACTGCCCTTGCCGTCGAGCTAGGTTTAGGATTTTTACCCATCCGCAAGCCTGGGAAACTACCCTCGAAAACTTTCGCCGAAACTTACGACCTAGAGTACGGTAGTGATAAGCTCGAGATTCACGTCGATGCCTCTGCAGCTGGCGAGAGGGTTCTATTAATCGACGATTTGATAGCAACTGGGGGCACCGCCGAAGCCGCAGTAAAGCTAATACGCCATACTGGCGCAGAAGTCATGGCGTGTTGTGTGCTCATCGAGCTCGAATTCCTGAATGGCAGCGAAAAAATGCACGGCGTACCGTTGCATTCGCTTATTAAAGTTAGTTGAGCTAGGTGTAGCGACCAGGCTCTGCCTACAATAAACTTTGACTATGGCTGATGCCACCACCGACCCTGCAGGCGCCCCACAGGTTTCTACCGAAGAACTTTGGGTGGAGCTGAAACGCACCAATGATGAAGAGATTCGTCATGAGATTGTCCGTCGTCACCAACCATTGGTGCGCTACCTCGCCGAGCACATGGCGCGAAAATTGCCGCGCTCGGTTGACGCCGACGATTTGGCACAAGAAGGTTCCTTCGGGCTAATGGATGCTATCAATAAATTTGATCCCGATCGCGGTATTAAATTCAAGACCTATTGTTCTACACGAATTCGTGGAGCGATTCTCGATTCGTTACGTGCGCAAGACTGGGTGCCTCGCTTAACTCGACAACGAGCGGTGAAGATACAAAAATTCACTTCTGATTTTATAGAAGAAAACGGGCGCGAGCCATCACTAGAAGAGATATCAGAAGCTCTTGATATCCCGTTGAATGCTGTTAAAAACGCGCAACCATTGGCAATGAATCAAGCATCCGATCGCCGCCCGCAGCCTAATGAAGATTACGATAACAGCCTCGATAGCATTAGTGAATCGCAAGAAGACAACCCCTTCGATTCGGCGAACAAGAAGGATTTGGTGGCAGTTATTACTGATGAGCTTGGCGAAAAAGAGCGTTCCATTCTGCAGATGTATTACATTCAGGGCTTGACTTTGCGCGAGATCGGCAGCGCGTTATCAATTACTGAATCGCGTGTTTGTCAAATTCACTCTAACGTGATCAAACGCCTGCGCACAAAGCTCAAAGGCGATGCCGACAAGTTCTCAGCTTAAGCGATTGATTGCTAAACTGCCCGCGCGACGTTTGTTCGCACGCGACATCGAGGTTGTTGAGCAATGTAATTCAACCAACGACGAGTTAAAACAGCGCATTGCTGATGGTAAAAACATGGGCAATACTTTATTGGTGGCTTACCATCAACAATCTGGGCGCGGTCGCTCAGCACGAGATTGGTGGTCCGGTGACGCCGGTGACAATTTATGTTTTAGTTTAGGATTGCGTTATAAAAATATGCCGCCGCATGTTGTTGGCCTAATTGGTGCGGTTGCATTAGCTGATGTTTGTCAGCAATTGTTGCCCGATGAAAAACTAGCTATAAAATGGCCGAATGACATTCTACTGAACTCTGCCAAAATAGCTGGATTCTTATGTGAGTTACCAGCGGGTGGCGACACACTCGTGTTGGGATTAGGAGTAAATGTTAAGACTAAGCCCTCGAGCGAAAATATGCCCTATTCAGTTGCTTGCTTAAATGAGTTCGGCTTAAACTCTGAACCGCTCGAATTGCTCGGATTGGTAATTTTCCGCTTCGAGGAGTTGATGATTCGCTACCAGCGCCGCGGCAGTGCCGACTTCGAAGCTAGCTTTTTGAGTTATTTACAGAGTTGGGCGCCAAATGGCGTGCTAAATCCCGCTAACCAAAAGGCGGGCGCGTTGTTAAAATTTTCGGTCACAAATGGTTTGTCCCTCGATATCGATGGTGAGCAATTCACCCAACCAATGGAAACCATAAATTGCCTCGAAAAGATTGACCATGTCACGTAACGATTCTCGTACTCCTACTGATTTGCGCCCGCTTAAGTTCACGCGTAAATTCACTAATCACCCCGCCGGCTCTGTGCTGGTTGAAGCCGGACAAACTCGTGTACTCTGTACCGTTACCGCCACTGAAAGCGTGCCGCGCTGGCGCCAAGGCTCTGGCAAAGGTTGGCTCACTGCCGAATACGCGATGTTGCCCGGCTCGGTAGTCGGTCGCAAAAAGCGCGAGCACGATCGTCGCGACGGACGCTCTGTTGAAATCCAGCGCCTGATTGGACGTGCTTTACGCGCAGCAATTGATATGCGGTCTTTCCCGAATGTTACTCTGCAAGTTGATTGCGATGTTTTGCAAGCCGACGGTGGCACGCGCTGCGCGTCAATCTGCGGTGCCATGATGGCGCTCAATGACGCAGCACACTACTTGAACGACAATGGGAAGCTCAAGTCATGGCCAATCAAGCATGGGATGCAATAACAATTGATATGCAACATGG
>CAXGOF010000164.1:0-4015 GCA_964011335.1 uncultured bacterium | reverse complement strand
ACCTCAGCGAACTACGAAATGCCATCCGCGAAGACACCATATTAGTTAGCCTAATGATGGCTAATAACGAAATAGGCACCATTCACCCGATGAAAGCTATTGGCGATATTTGCCATGAGAATGGGGTGCTGTTTCACACCGATGCCACTCAAGCGCTTGGCAGAGAGCTGATTGATGTGCAAGAAATGAATATCGATTTGCTATCGGGCTCTGCGCACAAAATGTACGGTCCAAAAGGAGTTGGCCTTTTGTACGTGCGTCGTCGCAATCCGCGTGTACGCATAGAACCGGTATTTTATGGTGGTGGCCACGAGCGCGGCATGCGTTCTGGCACGCTTAACGTGCCCGGTATTGTCGGCATGGCCAAGGCGTTTGAAATTTGTCTAACCGACCGCGATGCTGACCATCAACGCATTACGGCACTCCGTGATTCGCTGCAGGCACAGCTTGCTGCCGAATTGACCCACCTCACTGTTAACGGCGACGAAAACAATCGCCTTGCTTGTAGCTTAAACATCAGTTTCGCGTTTGTTGAAGGCGAATCAATGTTAATGGGCATGAGCGGCATTGCCGTTAGCTCTGGTTCTGCTTGCACTTCAGCAAGCCTTGAACCTTCTTATGTTCTGCGCGCTATGGGCGTCGGTGACGACCTCGCGCATTCATCCATCCGCTTCAGCCTTGGCCGCTTCACGACTCAACAGGAAGTAGACCGCGCTGCTGAATTAACCATTTCTACCGTCAAACGCCTGCGAGACATGTCACCTCTTTACGAGATGGCGCTCGAAGGTATCGACGTCGCTTCCGTCTCTTGGGGGGCACATTAATCATGGCATACTCTGATAAAGTAATCGATCACTACGAGAATCCGCGCAATGTTGGGTCTCTCGATAAAGAAAGCAGCAGCGTCGGCACTGGCGTTGTTGGTGCACCAGAATGCGGCGACGTAATGAAACTGCAAGTACAAATCGAAGAAGGCGTCATCACTGATGCCAAATTCAAAACATTCGGCTGTGGCTCCGCAATCGCATCTTCGTCCTTGGCTACTGAGTGGCTGAAAGGGAAAACTGTTGAAGAAGCTACTGCAATTCGCAACGTTGATATCGTCGAAGAGCTAGCATTGCCACCGGTAAAGATCCACTGTTCCGTCTTGGCTGAAGATGCCATTAAGCAGGCCATCTCCGACTACGAGAACAAACAAGGCAATGACTGATATCGCATCTAGAATTGTCATGACCGATTCGGCAATCGCCGAGGTCAAGCGCCTAATCGAGCAAACTGATTTTGAACCAACATTAGCTGGTGTACGCGTTGGCGTTAAAGGCGGTGGGTGTTCTGGGTTCACTTACACTTTGAATTTCGACAAATCTCCTGCTGAGGGGGACGAGATTTTCGATTTTGAGGGCGTACGTTTGTTTTGTGATCCGAAGTCATTGCTGTACTTGAGCGGCATTACACTCGAATACACCACCGGCCTACAGGGCAAAGGATTTCAATTTATTAATCCCAATGCAACTGGCACATGCGGCTGCGGAGATTCCTTCTCTGTTTAATAGCCTATGGCGTCCCCTTTTGAATTACTGGGCTTACCGGTTACATTTGACTTAGATGCCAGCGACATCGACAGCGCTTTACGCACTGCTGGCTTAAAATGGCACCCTGACCGTTTTGCTTGCGCGCCCGTGGCTGAGCGCGAGCATGCAGAAGAACAAATGGCTGAGTTCAACGTGGCGCATGCTTGTTTAAGCAATCCGCTACAGCGAGCAATCGCCTTACTCGAAGTCTTCGCTTGTCCTTACGACCCCAGTGGAGTGAATGCCAATCCGGAATTCTTAATGGAGATGCTTGAGATGAAAGAAGAGCTCGCTATGGCTAAAGATGGAAACGACTCTACGGCGTTAAGCAAATTGATTTTTGATTTGCGTCAACGCGAAAAGCGCGAGCTTATGCAGTTATCGCAACTTTTCTCTACATGGGAATCCGACCAAAATCGTTCTCAAGATTTACCCAAGCTGCAACAGTTGCTGAACCAACTACACTATCTAGCGCGCACTATAGAAACTAGTTATTAATAATGGAACTCCCAATCCTCGGACAAGAGCCGCAAGTCAGCGAGCTCATTCTCGGAATCGACCTTGGCACGACACACAGTTTAGTGGCTGTATATCAACATGGTGAACCTCGCGTGCTGCATGACAGCGAAGGGGGTGCTCTCATTCCCTCGGTTGTTTCTTTTCCGCAAGATGGAGCTCCGGTAGTCGGGAAAGCCGCCTTCGAGCGCATGCAACTAGATCCGCTGCATACTATTTATTCTGCCAAGCGTTTGATTGGGCGCTCCGCCGAAGACCTTGAGCGCGAAATCTCAACTCTGCCTTACAAAGTGGTACACTCAGAAAAGCGCGACATGGCAATGGTTGATTTAGGCGAACGCCTCATTACGCCGCAAGAGGTTAGTGCTCATATCCTGCAAGCATGCCGCGACCGCGCCGCGGCTGAGCTCAAACTCGATGCAAAAAGTTTAACAAAAGTTGTCATCACAGTCCCCGCGTATTTTGACGATGCACAACGTCAAGCCACGCGCCGCTCAGCCTCGTTGGCTGGACTTGAAGTAATGCGCATTGTCAGCGAACCGACCGCTGCGGCACTCGCCTACGGTTTAAATAAGAAAGAGAACTGCAAAGCCGTTGTCTTTGATTTAGGGGGCGGGACCTTCGATGTTTCTGTGCTTGAGCTACACGATGATACCTTTCGAGTCATCGCAACTGCAGGTGACACTCATCTCGGCGGCGATGACTTTGATCGAGCAATCATGATGCATTGCGCCGCTGAAATACGTGAGCAGTCTGGCGTCGAAGTACTTGCTGATCCGCGAGCGCGCGCGGCCTTGCGCATGATTTCCGAAAATGTAAAAAAACAATTATCGTCGAATGAAGAAGCCGAGTTTGTTTATCACGATGCTCATGCGGGTATCGCTTATCGCCGTACCATCGATTGGCGCACCTTCCAAAACTGGATTATCCCGCACGTCCAGCGTACACTCGATCACTGCGTCAGTGCGCTACATGATGCCAAGCAAAGCCCTGACAGCATCGACGAGATCATCTTGGTCGGCGGCTCGACCCGTGTGCCATTCGTCAAAGCTGCCGTAGCCCAACTCTTTAAACGCCCCGCCAATGACAGCATCAATCCCGATGAAGTGGTTGCGCTAGGAGCGGCTATCCAAGCCGGCATTCTCGGTGGCGAGGTGAAAAATGCTTTGCTACTCGACGTAACGCCTCTGTCCTTAGGCATCGGCACCGCCGAAGGAACGGTTTCTAAAATCATTAACCGTAATTCAGCGATACCCGTGCAAGCCAAAGAAGGGTTCACTACTTACGTTGACGGCCAAACTGCCGTTAAGTTTACTATTGTGCAAGGCGAGCGTGAACTCGTAAAAGACAACCGCACTTTAGGAGAGTTCGAGCTACGCGGCATTCCACCGATGGCCGCAGGTCTGCCACAAATCGGTGTACGCTTTCAGCTCGATGCAAATGGCATGTTGCGCGTTTTCGCCAAAGAAGAAAAAAGTGGCGTTGAGTCATCGATTTCAATCGAGCCGAAACATGGCTTAACCGATAATGAAGTCGAAAAGATGTTGGCCGATGCCTGGCAAAATGCTGAGCAAGATTTAGAAACGCGGCGCATCATTGACTTGCATACGCAGCGCAAGAATGTCTTACGGGCGGTGCATAAGCATCAAGAATTCGCTAAAGAAAAATTGAGCCCGAAATTGTGGAATGAGTTGCACGAAGCGACAGTTACCGCTGAAAACATAGAAGGCTCAACCGAAGCCAGGCAAATCAAAAAATGTATCGACGACCTTGAAGAGGCCTCCATAGCTTTGGCGGAGTCTTTAATGAACGACGTCGCCAATAACGCTGTTAAAAATCAAAAAGTGAGTGACCTAAATTCATGAGTACCTATCGCATTACTTTTTTACCCGACAACAAAACTGTTGATGTCGACACCGATGACCTGG
>CAXGOF010000163.1:0-4090 GCA_964011335.1 uncultured bacterium | reverse complement strand
CCGGCGAATATGCCATCGCAATTTGCGGTGCAGACCTTTCGCCGTGCATAAACGGCGAAAGGATTAACAACGGCCAAGCTTACAGCGTTAGTAAAGGCGACATCATTAGCTTTGGTAAAAACAGGAGCGGCATACGTGCTTACTTAGCTAGAGGCGAGTCCGCTAGCGAGGGTATCCCTTACGCCCTGCCTATACTTAACATACTGCAAGTTTCCCCGGCACCTGAGTTTGAACAATTGCCCCAGCGTTTGGTGGGCTCGTTGTTCAGCCATAAATTTACGGTTTCAGCGCTAGCCAATCGTATGGGTGCGCAGCTTGAACAGCGAATGGCTAACGAGGTCGACGCCATAATCACTTCACCCGTTATCCCCGGAACCGTGCAATTAACCCCCGAAGGGCGACTAATTATTTTGCTTGCTGACTGCCAAACTACTGGTGGGTATCCGCGGGTACTGCAACTTGGCTCTGAGGCATTGAGTATTATGGCACAATTAGGTCCTGGCGCAGAGTTACAATTTTGCCAATGAGTGATTCGCAAATAACAGTGTGTGTAGTAGGGGCCAATGGTTTAGTTGGTAGCACACTGATGAGATTGTTAGCCGAACGTGAGTTCCCGTGTAATGAAATTCGAAAGGTTCGTGCCAGCGAGGCGACAGCCGAGTCTTTCGCCAATGTCGATTTAGTTTTCTTTGCGGTGAGCGACGCATACGCGACTGAGTTGGCACCCCTAGCTGTGGCTCAAGGCGCGACTGTAATAGATCACTCTGGCGCATGGCGCTTTGATGATGACGTGCCTTTAGTCGTGCCGGAAGTTAACGGTGCCCTAGTCACTGAAAGTACTAAACTGATTGCGGTTCCGAATTGCACGATACCGGGGTTCACGATGGCAATCGACGCGCTTAACTCAATCGCTAAGGTAACGGACGTGGTTGTGACTACCATGCAATCCGCTAGCGGCGCTGGACGTGATGGCCTTGAAAGGTACAAAGACTGTGGCGATGTCATCGCGCACTGTGAAACATTTTTAGAAAATGGTTATACGACCGAAGAAGAAAAGATATTGTTTGAAACGCGCAAAGTTTTGAATGACAACGGCATCAAAGTCGCGATGACATGTGTGCGCGTGCCCGTAGAAATTGGTCATGCAGCGAGCATGTTGTTAAGTTTTGAAACACCGGTGTCGCTCGATGAGGCGCGTTTCGCACTAAATAATTATTCTGGCATCGAATTATTCGACACCCACGCTAACGAGATTTACCCAACTGCCAAGTCAGCAGCCGGGAAAAATACCGTCCAGGTGGGTCGCTTACGACTTGAACACGATGGCCAGCGCTTATGGATATGGCAGGTAACCGACAACCTGCGCAAAGGCGCCGCTCTTAATTCGATTCAAATTGCAGAGAAGTTATTCGCCGTTCAGTTCTCTAAATAAGTTCGCGCTGCTTACTGAATAATTCGCGTCTGGCCATTTAATAATGCGCCACTAGCAATATCCATAGCCTGCAGCCAAATCATCGGTTATTTAGCCGCAAAACATCTCAGAGAGGACACTTGGTTTAGTCAGATTCTGCTTGGCGGAGAGGTATTCTGCCGCCGCCTTTGTCAGTGATTAACTGATTAAATATTTCAACATCCCGACCGACGCTAAGTGAAACAACTCCGTGCCACCCGCGTGCTGTGAATTCGCCCTCAAATTTAATCGACAGACACTTTGCTTCGAGCTCACTGCGTAACCCCATTAGTTCAAAAGGAAGTTCAATCTCGAACTTCACTTGCTGCACTACTTCGAACAACCCAGCATCCTCAACAGCGAGGCGAGTAGCAGCAGAATAAGCGCGGGCCAAACCGCCAGTGCCGAGTTTGGTGCCTCCCCAATAACGCACGCAAATCACAGCGACATCGGACATCCTGCTACCATCTAAAACCTGCAGCATGGGAAGACCCGCAGTACCCCCCGGCTCGCCGTCGTCATTAAACCGACAATCATCACCTCTCTTATACGCCCAACAATGATGGCGCCCTTTAGAATGTTCACCCTGCAACTCGTATAATCGTTGAGTGAAAATTTCTTCACTAGGACAATGAAAGACCCACGCCAAAAACCGGGACTTACGATCTTCGTACTCACCGTAACCTTGTTTAGTGGGTATGTAAATTGTCATTGCGCCTCAATCGTAACAAACACCCCTAGACAAAACTGCATCGAGATTCTTGGGGTCGCACAGGACGGAGGACGTCCGCATCTAGGTTGTGAAAAAAGTTGCTGCGCTGAGCTAACCGAAAATAATTTAGTGGCGGCACTGGCAGTACATGGTGAAAGTGAGTGGCTGTTAATTGATGCCACTCCTGACATGCCGGAGCAGATTAGAAATGCAGGGTCTATGCCAGCAGCGATAGTTTTGACGCATGCGCATATTGGTCATTACACCGGATTAACCCATCTCGGGCGCGAAGTGATGTCTAGTGACAGGCTTCCGGTATGGTGCAGCGCGCGAATGGCTGATTACTTGCGCAACAATGGTCCATGGAGTCAACTCGTTGCACTGAACAATATCGAGTTGTATGAGTTTGAGTCCGGAGCATTGTTTAACCCTATTGACAGCGTTTCTATTTTGCCATTAAAGGTGCCGCACCGCGATGAGTATTCCGACACGCACGGATTTTCGATTACCAACAACGGTTACCGCACTTTATATATCCCTGATATCGATTCATGGGATGCTTGGGGTCATTTGTCCGAATTAGCTCGCGAACACCAAGCTGTAATCATCGACGCTACTTTTTATGATGACTACGAATTAGGCAATCGTGATATGTCACAGATTCCACATCCGCGAGTAACGCAATCATTAGAATTGTTGGCGCCGGTTATTAACGATACTGGATTACGTGTAATCTTCTCGCATTTGAATCACACCAATCCCTTGTGGGATAAAAGGTCAAAGCCTTACTTGAATGTGATTTCTAATAAGGCCGAAGTAGCGAAGGTCGGTCAGCTTATTTATTAAATAACGCCGCTACTTTCAGCAAAGTGTCCGCGTCCCGCGCATCGGGTGCCGTCATAATCGCGCTATCTAAAACCCCACGCCATTTAGAATCAGGTAAGGCTCCTAGTTTAGGTAACGCTATCTTCAGCAGCTCGACCACATTATCCGCATTACGGTGTGCGGTAGCAATCACCTGCGCCACATCGACATCTTCATGGTCAGGATGCCAGCAATCAAAATCAGTAACCATCGCAATAGATGCGAAACTCATACCAGCTTCGCGGATCAACTTCGCTTCGGTGATATTAGTCATGCCGATAATGTCGGCGCCCCACTGGCGATACATTTCACTTTCAGCACGCGTAGAAAATTGCGGCCCCTCGATGCAAATGTAAGTGCCACCACGATGATGAGCGAGCTGCAAGTCTTGCGAACACTCTTCGAGCACATCTACCATCGCGCTACAAACCGGATCGGCCATTGGCACGTGTGCCACCACTCCGGCACCAAAGAAAGTTTGGCGTCTTCGGTAGGTGCGGTCGATGTACTGATCGACAAATACAAAAGTGCCTGGCGGAGTGTGTTCACGTAGCGCACCGACTGCTGTTGCAGTGAGCACATGCTGCACACCTAATTCGCGTAGCGCATAAATATTGGCCAAGTAAGGCACATCAGTTGGCGACAGGGAATGACCACGTCCATGACGCGGCAAAAACGCTATTTCGGCACCATCCATCGTGCCGAGTAAAATATCACCGGACGGTTTGCCCCACGGTGTATCGACGCTAATCGTTTGCTTGTCTTCCAGGCCGTCGATGTTATAAACACCGCTGCCTCCAATCACTGCGATGCGCGCCGAGTTCTTAATCATTATCGTTAGCCTTATCACGCTTTGCTTGTGCCCATGGCGAATCAGCCGGCACATCTGAAGACGGCTTCGGCTTCTCGCTATCTCTCGGGGCTGGCTTCACATAAGGTTTACGGTCATGGTCGTCCCACGGCGGGCGACTCGATCCGCCGTCTCTACCGCCTTCGCGGTTGCCACGGTATCCGCCGTCTCTACCGCCTTCGCGGTTGCCACGGTATCCGCCGTCTCTACCGCC
>CAXGOF010000162.1:0-4120 GCA_964011335.1 uncultured bacterium | reverse complement strand
TTGAGAAATACGAATCTTATCTATCTCGCTAGCGCCATTATCGATGGCCAAATGTACCACACGGTCGATTACATCTAACGCACGTAAATGTTGTTCTATCGCGAGGGGTTGTGACGGTGACACTGGGGGCAAACCTAAGGTTTCATCGACGTTAACGTTATGACGCAGAGCCCAGCCAATTAGTTCATCGCGTAGCTCTCCCGTCAAGGCGATATAGTGAGATGCAGGTGAGACACCAATAGGAACTCGGAAGCGCTTACGGTACGGTGGCAATGCCGAGTCGGTCAATTCTGCAACATCAGCGTCAAGCTGATCAAGAGTTTCCTCCAACTCTCTTACTTGCGAGACAGAGTACTGCGAAGCCCTAGACTCGGCACTCTTGGCGCGAGAAACGGAAACCGATGCGGCCCTGAAGCGGTCACTTGCCCCGCCCGCGACAACGGCCAGCAAAATGAAAAAAACAACAATACCAGCGCCAAGCCCGATAATGAACTTACGATTAGCTTGCCAAAATGCGTCGATATTCATTTACTCATCCTCCGTGCCAGCGGCTTCTTCAATTGGATTTAACAAGTGCGCCTTTATGGACCACTCTAGTGATTTACCACGCGGATTTTGCGACGGCCTGACCGCAGATTCACCCCCAGGTATAACAGCGGCAAACTGCTGATGAAACCTCGAGAAGTCAGCCGTCGCTCCACGCACGTCTTCTTCGGCGCGACCGCTAACTGACAACACTGGTATTTTTTCCCCATCGCGACCCCAGTCTTTTCCATCGTCTAGTTGAATCGACATCGACTCAACCCACAAGCTAGATGGCAAATTGTTTTCGAGGTAGTTCATGAAGTTATAAGCACTATCACCAATTGCTTGACGGTTACGCAAATCACTAAAGATGACGGTTCGCTCGTTAATTTTTCCAATTAAGTTTAGAGCCTGTTGATGATTACGCTCGTTTTTCTGCTGAGTTTGGCGCATCTTGCGCGACACAGCTTCGGCATCGTCAGCAAGGCCACCCATCACGATCAAGCTGAGAGCGATATAAACGACTGCTGCTACACCCATAAGAATGTGAAAGATGCCACGCTCGGCGAAGGCACGCTTCTTCTTTGCATCGGAAGTGAGTATTTCTAAGGCATATAAATTTGAATCAGCAGCACCCAAGGCCAATCCTATTGCGATTGTAGCGGCACAACCATCATCCTCTAACTGCTGGGCCTCAGCATCTGAAAGCGCTTCAATCTCAATCATTTCTGATGGATTCCAGCGCGAGACGTCGACGCGCATGCGATCGGCCAAAAAATCCACTAATCCGTTGGTGTCGGCAGCGCCGCCCGTCAACAACACGCGATCTAAACTTAGCTCGCTGAGGCGCGCTTGCGCCTTACACAAAGTCACTACGCCCGATAACAATGTCGGCAGCGACTCGTACATGGGCAACAGTGGGCGAGTAACGCGGTCGACATCGGTCGACTGCACAGTACGTAAAGCCAGCCCTAGGTCACAATGCTTGTGAATCAATGTTTCAGCTTGTGACTCGTTAATCCCTAGTGCAGTGGCCAATGTCTGGTTACGTTTAGCTAAAGCCGTGGACACCGAGCGCGCAAAATACAACTCCGTTCCGCTAACCAACGCGAGATCTAAGGTGCCGTTACCCAAACTTGCAAGCAAGGTGGTACAAGGCTCGTGATCGCCGAGCGCAAGGTATGCGTTGTACAAAGCAATCGCGTTTGGCGAAAAGGCTTGCACTGACACTGATGGCATCTGCACCATGGTCTCGTCGAGAAAATCTTCGCGAACTAGACCGAGCAACATCGTCTCCTCATCATCCTGCCCTTGCGGAACCGGCAACAAGTTATAAGACGAAGCCAAGCTAGCGCCAGAGCGCTCTTCGATTTCACGGATTTCGAATTCCATTAGGCGTTCGAGGCGCCAATCCTCAACTCGCGGTACCGGCAGATAACGCATCATCAAATCAGAGCCGGTTAAACCAACCCGTAATGTGGAGCCACGCCTTACCTCACTGCCAAACATGCCTTGAGCTGCCTCGGCTGGACTTTCACCGCCCTCAGGCGCCCCACTCATATAGCGCAACAGTTCTACTTCGCTTTTACCCGCTTTAGCTGAAGCAAAACGCACGCGATGTGAACCTAAATCCAACGCAGAACCTGTAGCCATTATTTGACCTCCTTGAGCCACGCCGAAATATTGGGATAAACGCTCTCGAGCGCAATAGCTACTCGATTGTGGTAATCAAGCTGAGACTGTTTGATTTTATCTGATCTCTGACCAACGCCATCTACCAAAAACTGAGCTTCGCGATCGGCTTCAACCGCGATTTCAGTGCCAGCGAATCTGCCGCTTAACTTCATTGCAACCTCGCTCAACTCAAGCATCACCTCTGCCGCGCCAATTAAAAGCGCACCATTAACTTGCTGTTTTAAATCGCTCAATTCATTGCGCCCGCGAGTCATGGTGGCGCCGATTAACTCTCTAGCGCGGATCACATGCTTCGCGTCGAGCGGGTAATAGCGTAACAATGTCTGACAAGATAACAACAAAGCCTTATCGTCATTGGAGTCTAAGGCATCTTCGATATTCTGCATTTCCAGAGCTGCGCTAGTCAATGGCTGTTGCAAATTCCATAAGAATGACAACTCGGGCGAGCCATTGATGCGCAAACTCTCGAGGTTGCCCGTAACATTTGACGCGCCATCAAAGTTAAAATAATAGCTATTCACCTTAGCACCACAAAGCAAACCTGCGGGGTTGTCGATGGTCATAGTCGCGCTTGGCACAATAGGACCGCCATCGGCAAATACTTGTAGCCGCGACTCAGTGCTGTCGTCGAGGTAGGTTGGGCCGAAGGACATTATGACACTTGAGGCAGTACTATTCGCTAATTGAGCCCCATCGTCATTGAGCTGCCAATTGCCGCTGCCACTTGACAAACTAAAAGCCAATTCGTTATCGGCAACTACTGACAAATTTCCGCCGTCATAGAATGCTTGCGCCATCGGTAATTCATGTGATTTAGTAACTGCTGAATGGCCCCCTACAGACAAATCGCTAACACTCGAACCCGCGCTCAATTGCACTTTAACTTTCATCCAGTCCGCGAGTGGTGGCAGCGCCATCACGACCGTCGAAGATAAACGTTGACTGCGCCATATTGCCAAGGGGCGGTCTGTATTAGCATCGGCCCCCCATGCGATATCAAGATGAACATCGCCCTCTGCGTTGGCCTTAATCTCAATAGCAGTAAAATCGATATCTACTATTCGGGTCAAGCCAGCGGAAGCATTGTTCGAAGCCGCAGACAACTTTCCATTGCTAATACTAGCGCCACCACTAAGCTGCCAATCTTCTGCATCTGCGAAGTCGCCAAGGTTATCGATTAAATCGAAAGAAACTTCAGCTATCGCACTAGGCTGCCGAATGCCATCGACAACACGCACTGCTTGCTCAGGCGAGCTGAAAAATTGCAAATAAGCAAAGCCGCCGCCGCCAATAACTATCAGCGCCATCATCGCCTTCATGAGCGAGCTGGAGCGTGGTTTTTCTAACGCTTCTTCGCGCAGGCGTTTGTGATCAGCGCTGTCATCTACTAATTTCAATGAGATGTCGCCAAGCTTGAGCTCGGAGCCAGAGAACCATTCACCCTCGGCAACCCGAAGGCCACCGCTAAAAGTGCCATTTGTCGAGCTTAAATCTTTAAATGTAACTGTACCGTCGGCGCTCACAGATAACTGCAAGTGTTTACCAGACACAGAGTTAGAAGCGACTACTACATCATTTGTAGCAGCGCGACCAACGGAGTGATGCCCTGGGGCGAGCGCGTACGTCTTGCCAGAATCAGGACCGTCGTGGATCTCTATTTGAACCATAAGGGAAAGGGGTGCAGTAAGTGCGAAGTAAGCATACGATAGCGCGTATGCTCATAGCAAATACTAGACTTACACTTATCCGTGTTATCATCTGCAGTTACTAATTACCATGAGTAGATTCTTCTTTGTAGAGCAACTTCCGGCCCTGAGCGATAGCCCATGGACGGCACCGTCAGAACTCGTCCGACATATGCGCGCACTTCGCCTAGCTGTTGGCTCTGAGATTGTTCTTT
>CAXGOF010000161.1:0-4174 GCA_964011335.1 uncultured bacterium | reverse complement strand
AAGCCATAGCTTCAATAACAGGAATGCCAAAACCCTCTAAGAATGAGACCAAAGCGAAAGCATCGCAGGTGCCGTATAGTCGCGGAATATCTTCGCTGTCGACAAAGCCAGTTAGAACCACATCTTTATCATGGCCGCGGCTAGAAATACGTTGCCACATTTCATCAAATAGCCATCCTTGCGCCCCAGCTAAAATTAATTTACCAGCGTAGCCCTCTCTTTTCATTATCTGGAAAGCAGCACACAAGCCTTCGATGTTTTTATTCGGCTGCAAAGTTCCGAGGTACAAAACAAAGCTCTCACTCACCCCATAGCGCTCACCAATACGGACGCGATCCGCTTGTTTGTCAGCGGAGGGTTCGAGGCCCGGCGTAATGCCATGGTAAATTGTTTGCACTCGCTCGGGATCAACCTGAAAATATTCCACAATATCGCGCTTAGAAAAATCTGACACGGTGATGACCCGATGCGCGCGCTGCGCGGATGGCGGCACTAATTTTTTTCGGTCCGCAACCCATTCTTTTGGGAGCCCGTCGGGCGCTCGTAGAAAAGCTAAATCGTGAATAGTAACGACCCGCGCAGCTTTATTAGTATGGGCCATTAAATCGAATGGGCCGTGTAACACATCATGTTGCCCGGCAAACCATTCGGCAGGAATATGCAATGCGCGTAATAATTGCGGCGGGAATTGAGTCAAGGAATGCTGTGTGATTCCAGTAATCCCGCAGGTTTCAAGCATTTTAGACTTATGCTTGCTGCGCGTGAAGTTGAAAAACAATTCAATGCTTAATGCATCGTCAAGCTGCTGCAAGTTCTTTAACAACTCTAGCCCATAAACATAAGCGCCACCTTTGTGGTAACCAGAGAGTGCCATGCCGGTGGCGTCAAAGAGTAGTTTCATGAACCTAATGCGATGGCTTCACGGTAAGCGCTAAACGTTTCATCGGCACATTTCCCCCAAGAAAAATTATGAGCTCTTGCGAGGCCACCCTGCCTCATCTTATCAAACATTCCGTCATCGGCGTCGAGTTGCTCTATTAAAGATTTTAATTTTTCGACATCGTCGGCGTCAAAAAATTGTGCGGCATCGCCGGCGATTTCCGGCAATGCGCCGCGATTAGAACAAAGGACGGGTGTGCCAGCGGCCATAGCTTCAACTACAGGCATGCCGAAGCCTTCGTAGCGCGAAGGCAGAACCAATGCTCGCGCACCAGCAACGAGTGGCGCAATGTTTTGCTGATCGACGAATCCTAAAAATTTAACGCGCTCTTTTAACTGCGGAAGCTCTTCAACAACCTCTCGGACTAATTCCGATTTCCAACCAGCGCGCCCACCAATAACCAGGTTAGCATTAAGCCCTGCACTAAGAGCCATGCCAAATGCGCGCAACAGAAGTTCGATATTTTTTTTGGCCTCAACCGAGCCGATAAACAAAAAGTACTGACGTTCAGAAAGCTGCAATTGCTGTTTGACCGCAGCAATAGAGCCTACGTTTTGGTAAGCATTGCGGAACAATTCACTCAAGCCCATGTGCACCACCTGCGTGCGTCCGCGTGGAATACTGTAATGCTTTATTAAATCCTGTCGCGTATGTTCTGAATTGCAGATCCAATAATCAGCTCGACTTGCTAGGCTCTCTGTCCCTTTTACCAAGTTGCCCACCCATTCATTTTTTAGATACTGGGGGTGATGCAAATACATTAAGTCATGAGCCGTCACTACTAACTTACCTCTAGTTTTAAAATTAAAAATCGGCTCGGGCGCGTGAACAATATCGTGATCGCCGGTAAAGAATTCAAGCTTGCCTAGCCTCGCTAAAAGATTAGGTGATGCCCACCAATGATGCATACTGCTAGCGAGGGGTGCGAATTGTTTAAGAGCCTTGAAATGTTTAGGATTTAGGAACGCCGTAAATAACGAGAATTCGGCATCAGCGGTATGCTTTTTGAGCAGCTCTGGAACCAAGTTATGCCAATAGGAGTCAATGCCACCATAGTTAGTGGTTCGTGCCAAGCGGTGACCCTCGAGTAAAACTTTCACGAAATGAGATGTTTGTAGTGCGACTGCAGTTGCGCCCAGTGCTTAGGCGGGTCGCATTCTGCGTGAACCCATTTTTGCATATTTTTGCCTTTAACAGCAAGGATGCCAGGGTCATTTGCTAGCGCACTTATTTTGTTCGCCAGTTCAGGCGAACTTTCGGGAGTAAATGTCCACCCTCGAGACCCGGAAATTAGTTCAGGGACCCCACCGGCGTGAGACGCAATTGAGGCTCGTCCTCGAATGCCGGCCTCAAGCACTGTCAGCGGTGAGTTTTCGGGGACGCGCGATGGCAAAACCTGCAAGTTTGCCCGCTGGTATGCGCCACTCATCTCTACTGCGGAGAGTTGTCCAAGGAATCGGACCTGAGCCGAAAGGCCACAATCGACGACCTGTTGCTGCAGCGCGCCTAATTGATCGCCGCTGCCGGCTATTTCAAGCTCGAATTCAATAGATGGCTTTAGCATAGATAAGGCGTCAAGCAAAACATCGACGCCTTTAGAGCGAAACAGGGTGCCCGCAAAGAACATACGCAGCTTATCGCTCGGCAGCTCCGTTTGGGTGCCTGGCAGAACCGGAAGGCGGTGGAGAAGTGATTTTGATACTGGCAGGTCGAGCCCATCCATAATCGCTTTTGTTGGGCATAGAAACATGTCCACGGAATCAAGGACAATGTCCCTTGCTTTGCTGTGCTGTGGACGATTAGCTAAATTAGCCAATAATGCCCTTAAGCTGCCTTTTTTCCGCTGAGGAGAGGCACTCCAGTTAAGGGAAAAGTCGTGTACTGTCATCACAGATTTCTGCTCCATATAAAGGATAGTAGAAAAGACTGTTTTCCTGAAAGTGGCGCAGTTGTGAATGTGGATAAGATCAGGGGCTACTTCTGCTATCGTCGCATTGAGCTTATCCACTAATGGCTGGTGTATGCCTAGAAAGTCTTTACGCCGCTGTAACGGGGATTTAGCCCATTGGTATTCAAAACTATGGTGCTGAGCAAGATTGCTATTCTCAATACAGGGGCCAATAGAAAATAAATGATTCTGGTGGCCTGCAGCGTTGAGAGCGACTAACACCTGGTTGAGGTATTGCGTAGCCCCCCCGTGAATGTGCGGAGAGTCGTGAAAGTGCAGTATTTTCATGTAATGACGTGCTAATTGGTATTATCGGCATAATGGGAGGGCTTAGCGGAGAAAACCCATAAAAATTATTTAACGTAAGTGATTGCTTTAAAGTAAGTTAAGGGGCATACAAAAGATATGCTACAAATAAGGGGCAAGAACATGTCGGTCCTTCCGATTGTATTTCCATGGGCCTAGTGCTCATGGTTGAAATATTTCCTCTTTTGGGGGTTGCTTAACCTTGCCGCTAAGGCAAAATGTTCCACCGTTATCGCGCAGGTCTCCCTTGTGCGATAATAATAATCAAATCACCTCTCGCCGGCATGGGCAACTCCGCTCCGCCAGCTGTGAATAACTAAAACCGCCCATCTGGGCCACATACAGGAAGTTTAACATGAAGGCTCGCCTTTTTACACTCGCAGCAGTAGCTGCTACCACTCTGCTTTCACAGGGTGTTGCTCAATCTGACAGCCTAGAGCGTTCTCTGGCTGATCTTAACTCTGGTCTGGTTGCACCTGCCAATAACGATCACGTTTCTTGGGGCGGCGATTTCCGTCTTCGTAACAACTGGGACGATAACGGCTCAACGACCAACAACCGTGACTTTGATACACGTATGCGTTTAACTGCATCATTCAATATCACAGAAGACTCTTCAGCTTTTGCCGGTTTTAACGGCTCAGAAGAATGGGGTGATCTTGCAAACAGTACTCCTACGGCTATTGATCGTGCATACGTTACAGTTAACAATCTAATGGGTGACGGCGGCTCAATGAAAGCTGGTCGCGATTACTACACAATGGGCTCAGGCCGTATCATCGGTTCTTCTGATTGGAACAATAACCCAAGTACTCACTCAGGTGTTTGGTACAGCCATGATATGGGCGGCATGAACATGAACTTTGCAATGCTAAACCAAGACGCTGGCGAAACAGGTAACAACGCTGCTAGCGCAGGTGACGACATGCTTTACACATTGTCTATGGACTATGCTCTTGATACAGGTGCTCTAGGCACAA
>CAXGOF010000160.1:0-4200 GCA_964011335.1 uncultured bacterium | reverse complement strand
CGGACGGATGACCTTCTGCAGCAGCCAAGTTTACAAGGCGGCCATCAGCCAGCACGTAAATGCGATTCCCATTTTCTAAGGTGTATTCAACACAGTTGTCACGCATCTCGCGAGAAGAAACGGCCAGCTCTTTTAAGTCGTCGAGGTTCAACTCACAATCGTAGTGGCCCGTATTGCAGACAATTGCCCCATCACGCATTGCTGCAAAGTGACGACCAACAATAACATCTTTCATACCTGTTGTGGTAATAAACACATCACCGATTTTCGCGGCGTCGTCCATTTTCATTACGCGGACTCCCTCTAAAGTTGCCTTAAGCGCAGCAGTTGCTTTGACCTCGGTAGCAATAACATTGGCGCCCATACCCTTGGCGCGCATCGCACAACCTGTGCCACAATGGCCGTAACCAACTGTCACGAAATTTTTGCCCGCCAGCAACACCGATGTCGCGCGCAAGATGCCATCTAGAGAAGACTGACCCGTGCCATAAACGTTATCGAAATCCCATTTAGTTTCAGCGTCGTTTACTGCGATTACCGGATACATTAATTTTCCATCAGCGGCCATAGCTCGCAAACGGTGAACACCGGTTGTTGTCTCCTCAGAGCCACCAACGATGTCAGCGAACAATTCCGGATGTTCGTTATGCACGCGAAAGATTAAGTCAGCGCCATCATCCAACGTCATAGTCGGCTTAAAATCTAAGGTGCGGTCAATCGACCAATAGAACTCTTCGGTATCTTGACCGTACCAAGCAAACATCTTGATTCCATCTTCAGCGAGAGCCGCAGCAACCGCATCATTCGTTGACAGAGGATTACACCCCGACCAAGCGATGTCAGCACCTGCAGCGCGCAGCGTGCGAATCAATACAGCAGTTTCTTTGGTAACGTGCAGACAACCTGTAATACGGTGGCCAGCAAGCGGCTTGGTCTTTTCGAATTTCTCACGCAGCGACATTAGCACTGGCATGCGGGCTTCCGCCCAATCGATGAGTAGACGGCCTTCGGCAGCTAGAGATAAATCAGCGACCTTATAGTTAAGTTGTTCGGTTGTAGTCATGTAATTAACAAGATGCCCCTAGTTTAGACATCGAGTGGAGTTCGGTAACGAGATTGAGTTTTTCCCAAGGGAAAATGTCACGGCCGAAATGGCCGTGGCAGGCGGTCTTGCGGTAAGTCCAACCATTCGGGTCAACGTCACCATTGGAATCAGCATAGCCCGTTGGAGTACGGAGGCCAAGGCGACCGATAATCCAGTCGGGAGTGAAAGCAACGTGCCCGTCGAATGCCTGAAGGTTAGAAATGTGCTCAGCAATTTGCTCGTCGCTTAAGCCAGCAGAGGTGCCGAAAGTATCGACACGGATAGAAACGGGATGCGGAACCCCAATTGCGTAGGCAAGCTGAACTTCGCAGCGCTCGGCCCAGCCAGCCTGAACAATGTTCTTGGCAATCCAGCGTGCGGCATAGGCAGCTGAACGATCTACTTTAGTGCAGTCCTTCCCTGAGAAGGCGCCGCCACCGTGACGCGAGTAGCCACCATAAGTATCGACGATGATTTTACGACCGGTCAATCCGGCGTCACCGTGTGGGCCACCTATAACGAACTTGCCAGTCGGATTGATGTGCATCTGCGTTTCGCCTGACAACCATTCTGCTGGAAGTGTTTCACGAATCAACTTCTCTTCAACCTCTTTTTGGATAAAGCTCAAGTCAAGGTCTTCGGTTTGAGTCGACAATACCACCGCATCGATTGCTACTGGCTGGTCATTTTCATATTTAAAAGTAACCTGAGATTTAGCATCGGGGCGCAACCAAGGCAGCTCGCCGTTAAAACGCAACTCGGCGTGACGAGCCATCAATTGGTGTGCCCAGTGAATAGGCGCTGGCATAAGCGCTTCCGTTTCACGACACGCAAAGCCAAACATCATGCCCTGGTCGCCTGCGCCAGTGACGCCTTTTTCTCCTTCGTCGACTCCTTGGGCGATGTCCTCGGACTGGCCGTGAATCAAATTATGCACGCCACAAGAATGAGCGTCAAAGCCAATGTCAGCGTGAACGTAACCTATCTCTTCCAGAACATTGCGCACCTCTTCCTGCATATGCACCCAAGTTTTAGTCGTAATTTCACCCGCAAGCACAACGGTACCGGTCGTTACGAGGGTTTCACAGGCCACACGAGAATTAGGGTCTTTACGCAAGCAGGCATCAAGCACTGCATCGCTGATTTGGTCAGAGACTTTGTCAGGATGTCCCATAGAGACAGACTCAGAGGTAAACAGTTTTTTCATTTTAATGGCAATAGGCGGTGGTCACGCATAGCGGCAAGGGTAATTTTCGCGGTTCCGCGCTGCGATTCAAGAGCATTACGTGCATTTCGAGCCAACAAGTCAGCTTTCTCGGGATTTAGCTGCCAATATAGCATCAATTCTAGCACATTCTTCGCATTATTGGCAAGATGCATACCCTTATGCGCAAGCAACAGCTCGACCTCGTCTTCAAAGTTGTGATGACTTGGCCCCATGACCAACGGACAATCGCTAATTGCGGCCTCGAGCAAATTCTGGCCACCATGCTCAACAAGAGAGCCGCCGACAAAACTGCTGTCAGAATGAGCAAAAGCTTGTTCGAGTTGCCCCAAAGCATCCACTATCAAAACATCACAATCAAGCTGCTCCGAATCGCTAACCTTAGAGAACAATTCCATCTTGAGCTGAGGGACTTGTCGCTGCAATGAGACAATCAGATCCTCACAACGATGCGGATGGCGTGGCACCAACACAAAAACGCTATTGTCAAATTCAATCTCAGAATACGCTTGAAGCAACTGAGATTCTTCGGGTGAATGGGTAGAGGCGGCAAGCAGCAAGGCATTATGCTTAGCCCATCGCGACCAAGGCAAATCTTCACCGGAGGCTTGCGACGCATGTAAGGAATCGAATTTTATGTTACCAGTAATTACAATGTCACTCGGGTCCACTCCGAGTTGCTCGAAGCGTTGCGAGTACAGTTCGGTCTGCACACCAAAGAAACGCACGTTACCGAAACGCGGCAACCAACGGCCTATCCGCAAATAGCCTGCTAGCGAACGTTGCGTAATGCGACCGTTAACTACTGCTACATCTATACTGCGCGCTTGACACGCCCGCAAAAAGTTTGGCCACAGCTCTAATTCGGCAAGCACTACTAGACCCGGTGATACAACGTTTAAGAAACGTGAACATGCGCCGAACATATCTAGAGGGTAAACCAATACATCTAAATCGGGATATATGGATTTTGCTGTTTGATAGCCCGTTGTTGTAGTCGTCGAAATTGCTAATTTCAAATCTGGGTAGTCACGCTGCATCTGGCCTACTAAGCCACGTATGGCTTTTACCTCGCCGACCGACACCCCGTGTAAAAGCACATCGATGTCACCAGATGTCGAACAACAAAAAGCCAACCGCTCTAGGCGACGTTGGCGGCCTTCGCTATTCACTAACAACTTGACCAAGAACCAAGGTAGATACAATAGTCCTAGCACGGACAACAATAAGTTATAAGTGTAAAAGACTAAACGCTGAACTATCAAATCTATTGTTTACCGTGACACTGCTTGTATTTCTTGCCCGAACCACACGGACAAGGCGCATTGCGCGCCACCTTCGGTTTAGGACTCGCGGGGGCAGTAGCCGCCGGAGCACCAGGCTGTTGCGGAGTTCGAGCAGGCTCTTCATAGCCTACGGCAACTTGTCGCTGCGGCCGAGCAGGACGTCCACCGCTTGTGCTTGTCTGCGAGGCATTGCCACCAAAGCTTGGGTGTGAAGCCTGTTGCCCGGCATAGACCTCGGATTTTTGATTCATTTCACTCTTTAGTTGAACGCGTAATACGAATGACGAAACTTCTTCAGCAACATTAAGGAGCATCTCTTCGAAGCGCTCAAGGCCTTCACGCTTGTATTCGTTTTTCGGATCAACTTGCGCATAGCCACGCAAGCCGATACCAGAACGCAATGCGTCCATAACGTAGAGGTGCTCTTTCCATTTCGTGTCAATAGCGTTGAGCACCAAAAAACTTTCAAGGCGCGACATTTGCTCTTCACCTAGTTGCTCGGAGCGCGCTGAATAATGTGTCTCGAAATCTTCGGTGACACGACCAACGACCTGGTTCACGCCACTCCCTTGAAGATCTTCAATACTTAATGCGCTGTCCCAGCG
>CAXGOF010000159.1:0-4231 GCA_964011335.1 uncultured bacterium | reverse complement strand
GAATGCGAGTGATTGCGCCCTGAGCATTTTCGCTATCTGCCAACAATTCGGCCAGAGGCAATCGGTCAAACAACTTCGGAGTCTTGAGCAAAGCTTGAAAGTCGAAATCAACCTGTGATAAAGCTTGGTTAAACACCGAGTAATATTGCGGGTGTAGCGCACGGCTATCAAGTGGGTTTTCTCCACCGCGCACTCGCATCATGCAGGCTGCCGCCTTAAAGGACTGTGGCGTCCATGCTAGGCGCGACTCAACATCTTGCAAAGAGACAAAGCGACCGGTAGAGCGTTCAGCTAGTAAGTCTTTGGAGTTAAGGCCGGGCACCAACCGCAACACGTCGACATTCGCCGTGTTTACATCGAAGCCATGCGTTGCTAGCAAAGCACGCAAGAAGGTGTTCTCGAATTCGTCAAGGATGCGCGGGTTAATCTCGCCACGGCACGGCACGAAGGCACGCACAATATGCGGCGCATGAAAAGCAGCAGCGCGAGGAGCGGCAGCTAACTCAGCCAATAAGTAAGCCTGGCGAGCATCATGTCCTAGCAAAGCTTCTTGTGGACGACGCGCAACTTCGCGCACCATAGTTTTTACCACCGACATTGGAATAATCACCATGCGCGGCTTTGAACCAGGCAAAACTTTTACTAAATGTTTAGAGAAAGAGCGGGATCGGCTATCAGCCTGAATGGCCAATAATGAAATGGGAGCGTCACCTATAAACTCTTTAACTTTTTCAGCGAACTTCTCGTCTTTGTGCTGAATTTCTAATGTTCGTAGCGTATCCGACTTGTCATTCGTTAACGCAATAACAGCTTTTTCTTTGGTCATTGCACTTAAGCCGATAACCAGGTGCTGTTGTTGACCGCGATCGATAATGCGTTCTGCTTGCTCCCAGCCCGCTTGCAAAGCAATGTCTTCGGCTTGGCGCTTAAAGCGCGCACGTATATGGTGCACCATGCGAGTGACACGCTCGTTTGCAACGAAATCGAAAAATACCGGGCGGTAAGATTCTCTTTCTTGCGGAGGCACGTCTGCACACTCGCCAAAAAGTTGTTGCACACTATGAACTGGCAGAGAAAACTCTACGATCACTTCATGGGCGCGCTCGGCGCGACGCAATCGCAAGTATGAAGAGATATCAAACTCTGACAATAGCGTTGCTTCGGTTAATAACTCTTTATAACGCTGTGAACCTCCTGGACTAGCCTTTGGGCTGGCGGCAATGGTGATTACCCCGTCACTCTCAAATGCCTCGGTCAACCTCAAAGCCAACCTTACATCGCCGCGCAGCTTATCGACAAACGCAACTAAAGCTTCGCGCTCTGGGGCAACGAAACCTTCTGGCGCTGTACTTGGGCTGGCTAGCAGCGACAAGTCTTCGAGCACTGCTTCATTCATGCTGTCTTTCAACAAGGCTGACAACTCTTCATCGAGTTCGACTTCCGCAAGCGCTCGCACTAAATTAGCACGGCGGCGCTCGACCGCCTCGGCATGGCGGACGCGTTCGAGCAGAACCTCGAAGCCAAAAGGACTCTCAAAAGTTTTGGCGAACGTAAGCTCGGCGCAACGCAGAAATATCGGATACTCGCCTGCGTCAATGAAACTACGCAAAGATGTGTACGTCGGGACTTTTAACCCGAGATGGCGTGCAATTCTAGAATCACTACCGGAAAGTGCTGATGTGGACATAGGCCCGTAAAGAATAACATAAACAAAAAAATTTGGGCTTAACAAATCAAATTGTTAAGCCCAATTCAGAAGTCAAAAGGATGCTTACTTAAGACGCTCTTTAACTAATTCCTCTTGCACATAAGGCGGAACTGGGTCGTATCCGTCTGGTTCCATGGAGAATGCCCCACGTCCTTGAGTCATGCCACGCAAAGTACCGGCGTAAGAAAACATCTCGGCAATAGGCACTCTACCGCGAACCTCGCGGATTGCACCATCTTGAGACATGTCTTCGATTGCAATACGACGCGTATTCAAGTCACCAATCACATCACCTAAGAACTCCTCGGGAACAGAAACGTTTAGCTTCATAATAGGCTCGAGAACTTGGAAGTTACCTTCGACAGCAGAGCGGAACGCGCGTTGCGCCGCCAGAGTAAATGCTAATTCACTGGAGTCAACATCGTGGTACTTACCAAAGTGAAGCTCGGCTTGCACGCCAACAAAAGGCCATCCGAGTTTGCCACCGGTGCTTGCTGCAGCCTCACAACCCTTGCGCACTGAAGGAATATACTGCGAAGGAACGGTGCCACTCTTAATGCTATCAATGAAGTTGTAGACGGCGTCTTGATCTTGTTCTTCGTCAGTCGGGTCTGGTGCCCAATTACTGAACTTGATGTTAACCACAGCGTATTGGCCTGAACCACCCGACTGTTTGATTTGCTTAGCTTCAATATCAACAGGGTTCAGGATAGACTGACGGTATGCCACACGCGGCGCACCGACATTCACTGGAACACCGTGATCGCGACCAATCTGGGTAGTGATAATTTCTAAGTGTAATTCGCCCATGCCCGAGATAACAGTCTCTTCTGTTTCCTCGTCGGTGATTACACGAAATGACGGGTCTTGACGGTGAATCTTACCGAGAATCTCTGACAACTTGTCGCGATCTCCTGTGGACTTAGGCTCGATGGACATCGAGATAACAGATTCAGGGAAGACCATGGACTCGAGAACCACCGGATCTTTTTCATCACAGAGTGTGTCACCAGTAATGGCCTGCTTTAGGCCAACGACCGCACAAATCTCGCCAGCATTCACGGCATCGACTGCCTTGCGCTCGTTAGCATGCATAAACATCAAACGACCGACACGCTCTTTCTTACGAGTACGTGGGTTATAAACCGCATCGCCACGCTTGAGGACGCCAGAGTAAACGCGCACGAAAGTCAAGTCTCCATTTGGATCGGAAATTGTCTTAAACGCCAAACCAGAAAGTGGCAGCTCGGCATTTGCATAACGACGAACTTTTTGATCTTCATTTTTTGGATGGTGCCCCACCAAGTCACCCTTATCGATTGGTGTTGGCATGTAATCAACAACCGCATCAAGAAGTGGGTGAACACCCTTATCGTGAAGAGCAGAGCCACAGAAAACGGGCACAGCGTGACCTTCGAGTGTCGCACGACGACCTAATGATTTAATTTCGGCAACTGAGAATTCTTCGCCACTTAAGAAACGCTCGGTCATATCGTCGTCAATTTCAACGATATTCTCAATCATTTCGGCGCGCAATTCTTCGGCGCGGGCTAATTCTTCTGCAGGCATATCCATTGGCTCTACACCAGGGCCATCGCCCTCAGTGAATCGCCAGGCCTTCATCTCTACTAGGTCAATGAGTCCATAAAATTCTTTTTCGATACCCAAAGGCATTTGAAAACGTACCGCGTTTGCACCAAGACGATCAATGATTGTGCCGAACGCTTTATCGAAATCTGCACCCATGCGATCGAGCTTGTTGATGAAACAAATACGAGGCACACCGTAACGGTCTGCCTGACGCCACACTGTTTCGGACTGCGCTTCTACACCAGCCACACCGTCAAACACAGCAACAGCACCATCAAGTACGCGCAACGAGCGCTCTACCTCAATAGTAAAGTCTACGTGACCCGGAGTATCAATGATATTGATCTGAGTATCGTTCCACATACACTGAGTAGCAGCTGAGGTAATGGTAATACCACGCTTCTGTTCGTCTTCCATGTAGTCCATGGTTGCCTCACCATCGTGCACTTCACCGATTTTGTGAGTAATACCAGTAATATATAAAATTCGTTCTGTAACAGTAGTCTTACCAGCATCAATGTGGGCCATGATGCCGATGTTGCGGATGTTACTAAGACGGCTAAATTCTGACTTTGAAAGCTCAGACTGTGTCTCGGTAGTCATTTGTTTAATGTGGATGTGCGCCAAGGCGCGGTTTGTCAAGATCGACGCTGCGCTAAAATGGAAGCATGCGTCCGAATGGGGTCGCACATTTTAACCTAATCTCATTCAAATGGCTAGTAGTCGTCCTCTTAAGCTTCGTGTTCCTGCATCCACTTCTAATTTAGGCAGTGGGTTTGATGCTTTTGGCGTCGCGCTTAACACCGATATCACCATTCGCTTTATTCCAGGCGAGAAAACGCAACTTGAGCGATTTGGTGCTCTACTCGAATCTAAGCTTAGATTGGGCCAAGACCCAGTAGTTCGCGGCATGCGCCGCGCCGCCTCTTCCGG
>CAXGOF010000158.1:0-4273 GCA_964011335.1 uncultured bacterium | reverse complement strand
ATTGAAGAAACTATTCAAAAAGAAGCTGTTGTTATTACAATTACACAAAATTGAATCCGGTAACTACACCGCAAATTACGATGTCACCGCGTCCTAAAACAAAATCTAAACCTCAACTCGATTTCGGCGACGCCTGGGAATACTCTCCGGCGCCAGAGTCGACTCCAATTGAAATCGCTAGTAAATACAAGTTGTTTATCAACGGCAAATTTGTTGTTGCAAAATCGCGGCAATCTTTTGATTCGATAAACCCTGCGACCGATGAAGTGCTGGCGAAAGTATCGCAAGCCAATGCCGCTGATGTCGATGATGCGGTAAATGCTGCACGTAAAGCACTGCCAGCCTGGAAGAAACTGCCTGCGAGCGAGCGTGCAAAATATCTTTTCAGAATCGCCCGCCGCTTGCAGGAGCGCGCCCGTGAATTCTCAATCCTCGAAACGGTGGACGGTGGCAAGCCCATTAAAGAGTCGCGTGATTTTGACATCCCTGAAGCCGCGAAGCATTTCTTTTACTACGCTGGATGGGCTGATAAACTCGAATACGCTTCTCCAGGTCAAGTAGGTAATCCAGTTGGCGTTTGTGGGCAAATCATCCCCTGGAACTTTCCATTACTGATGGCCGCCTGGAAAATAGCTCCAGCACTTGCTTGTGGCAACACGGTAGTCTTAAAACCAGCGGAAACGACTTCGCTGACAGCCTTGCGCTTGGCTGAGATATTCCAAGAGGTTGGCCTGCCTGATGGGGTGGTCAATATCATTACCGGCGACGGCCGTACGGGTGCAGCGCTTGCTGAACATAAAGGCATTAACAAACTTGCCTTCACCGGTTCTACTGCAGTCGGTAAACAATTAGCGAAGGTTACGGCTGGCACGGGTAAAAAGCTAAGCCTTGAGCTTGGCGGTAAATCGGCAAACATTATTTTTGCCGACGCCTCCATCGATCAAGCCGTCGAAGGCATCATCAGCGCCATTTACTTTAATCAAGGCCATGTCTGTTGTGCGGGTTCACGCTTGTTCGTTCAAGAATCGGTTTACGAAGAAGTTCTCGAGAAACTAGAAATCCGTCTGCGTAGTTTGCGCATCGGCGATCCTCTAGATAAAAATACCGACATCGGTGCCGTTAATTCTCCTGAACAATTAAAAACGATTAACGCCTACATCGCGCAAGCTAAGAAAGAAGGTGCCAAGTGCCATCAGTTAAAGCGCAAGCTGCCGTCCAAAGGTAATTGGTGCGTGCCTACTTGGTTTAGCGGAGTACAACCTGCTCACACCATCGCGCGCGAAGAGGTTTTCGGGCCGGTGTTAGCGGTCATGAGTTTTCGAACTCCTGAAGAGGCGATTCAACGCGCCAATAATTCCGCTTACGGCTTGGCAGCCGGCATCTGGACAGACAAGGGTGGCAAAATCCTTGAGATAGCTTCTAAATTAGAAGCCGGGGTGGTGTGGTGTAATACCTATAACCAATTCGATGCCTCGTCGCCATTTGGCGGCTACAAAGAGTCTGGTTTCGGTCGCGAAGGCGGACGCCAGGGCTTACTTGAATACTTAGATTTCGGAGGTGCACGATGAATAACGATCGCTTAGCAGTATTAAAAACTTATAAACTTTTCATCGGCGGTTCTTTCCCACGTACCGAATCTGGACGTACGATGGAAGTTGTAGATTCAAAAGGTGATTTACTCGCACATCTTTGTCACGGGTCACGTAAAGATTTACGTAACTCAGTGGTCGCAGCGCGCAAAGCGCAAAAGTCATGGGCTGCACGCGCTGCCTATAACCGCGGACAGATCCTTTATCGCATGGCTGAGATGCTTGAAGGGAAACGCAGCGAGTTCATCGATGCTATCGCCGCTACTTGCGAAGGTGGTGTGCGGCGAGCGACTAAAGAGGTCGATGCGGCGATTGATTGTTTAGTCAATTTTGCTGGTTGGGCCGATAAGTATTCGCAAGTGGTGGGCTGTAACAACCCAGTAGCCGGTGCGTTTTATAATTTCACTTCACCAGAGCCGATGGGCGTGGTGGGAGTGATCGCACCGAATGAACAGCCGTTACTTGGCTTGGTTGCGATGTTGGCGCCAGTGATTGTTTCGGGTAATACCGCGGTGGTCTTAGGTAGCGAACAACATCCGTTGGCGACATCTATTTTCGCTGAGGTGTGTGCGACTTCCGATGTGCCAGGTGGGGTGATCAATTTGTTGACTTCAAAACGTAACGAGTTACTCGAGCATTTCGCGAGCCATCGCGACCTCAATGGCGTGGCAGCAGCTGGATGCAGCGCTAAACACCGCACGGTATTAGAACTTGGTGCCGCCGATAATCTAAAACGCGTGCGCCTTAGTACGCTGAAGAAGAAGGATTGGTACGACGTGAAGTTGACGCATTCACCTTATCGGATTGAACGCTTCGTCGAGATGAAGACCGTGTGGCATCCGATTGGCAGTTAACTTAATGTCCAGCCAACTCCGCCCAGCTATTGACGAAGATGCCGATGGCATCATTGCTCTTATTGCTCGTTGTTACGCGGACTATCCGCCCAATGTTCTCGATGTCGATGGTGAAGAACCCGAATTGCGCACTCCGGCATCTTCCTTCGACTGGTTCTGGGTACTTGAAGTAAATGGCGAGATACTAGGCAGTATCGCCGCCGCGAATTACGGCAACGCAATAGAAATGAAAAAGTATTACATCCACCCCAAGCTCCGCGGTACTGGGCAGGGGCGCAAGTTGCATGAAGCTTTTCTAGATTACGTACGGCAGCAGGGCGTCCGCAAGATTGTTCTATGGACAGACACCCGCTTCGATCTTGCGCATAAAGTTTATACTCACATGGGATATCGCCCAACAGGGCAGTCGCGAGAACTACACGATATTAGTGAAACCACCGAGTTTCATTTTGAAATGATGCTTGCTTGACAACTCGGCGGGGCGCGAAACCGCGAGCTTGCTACAATGCCGCATTAATAGTCACTACATTACCGTTCCCATTTCTGCACCCGTGTCATCCTCAATCATTACCTGGACCATCGTCGACGAAGCACCTGCTCTCGCGACATACTCTCTGCTCCCCGTTCTAAAAGCTTTTGTAAAAGGTAGTGGTCTTGAGATAGAAACCGCGGACATCTCTTTGGCCGGCCGTATTCTGGCGAATTTCCCAGAGTCCATCCTCGAGAGCCAGCGCATCCCTGACGAGCTTAGCCGCCTGGGGCTGATGGCTAAAACTCCGATGGCGAACATTGTCAAATTGCCGAACATCAGTGCTTCGGTGCCTCAGCTGCAAGAAGCCATAGAAGAATTGCGTAATCAAGGCTACGACGTGCCTGTCTATCCAGAAGATCCGCAAAATGATGCGGAGCGAGAAATTCAGTCGCGTTATGCCGCGGTGTTGGGTTCAGCGGTAAATCCAGTATTGCGCGAAGGAAATTCCGATCGCCGTCCGGCAACCGCAGTGAAGTCTTTTGCACAAAAGTCACCGCACCGCATGATGAAGGACTGGCCGGCAGAGGGTTCGCAAACACGCGTTGCTCACATGGACGCCGGCGATTTCTTTGGAAGTGAGCAGTCCACGACTCTAGCCGCTGCCACCACCGCGCGTATCGAATTCGTTTCTTCAGCAGGCGAGACCACTGTTCTACTAGAATCTCTGCCACTACTCGCCAACGAAGTGATTGACGCTTCATCGATGAAGGTCGATGCCCTGCGCGCGTTTTACTCTGAGCAGGTAGCCATCGCCAAAGAAAAAGGCTTACTTCTGTCGCTGCATCTTAAAGCGACGATGATGAAGGTCTCTGATCCTATCTTGTTCGGCCACTGCGTTTCCGTTTACTTCGCCGATGCGCTGAACAAACATGCCGACGCTCTAAATGAGGCAGGTGCCAATGTTAATTTCGGACTTGCCGATGTCCTTTCCAAACTTAGTCGTCTACCCGCAGATAAAAAAGCGGAAATCGAATCCGATATTAAAGCCTGCCTAGGAACGGGCCCTGACTTAGCGATGGTCGATTCACGACGCGGCATCACCAATCTTCACGTTCCTAATGACGTCATCATTGACGCTTCGATGCCAGTGGTGGTACGCGATGGCGGACGCATGTGGAACATCAACGATGAACTGCAAGACACACTTGCTGTCATCCCCGACCGTTGTTACGCCACGATGTACCAGGCAGTCATTGAAGACTGCCAAGTGCACGGACAATTCGATCCTTCGACTATGGGCAGTGTTGCCAACGTCGGATTGATGGCAAAGAAAGCCGAAGAGTACGGCTCCCACGACA
>CAXGOF010000157.1:0-4276 GCA_964011335.1 uncultured bacterium | reverse complement strand
TGAAAAATCGAGCCTAGAATTGCGCGCGCTGATAGGTTATTCTGCATATATGACAACCCCGCAGCCGCTTACTAATCTATGCCTTCTCTTCGGGGGTAGCTCTGAAGAGCATGAGATTAGTTTACGCTCTGCGCGCGCCGTGCGTGCCCATTTAAACCCGCAACGTTATACGATTCATCATATCGCGATCACTCGCGATGGTCAGTGGTTAGACGAAAAGAATTCGCGAGCGTTGCTAGATGGCGAGCAGTATACGGTCACAGCTCGTGGGCCCTACTTGCCGTCCGATGTAGATGTCGTGTTTCCTGTCCTTCATGGCCCAGGTGGCGAAGACGGAAGCATTCAAGGTTGGCTAAAAATGCAAAACGTGTCATTCGTTGGTAGCGGATGCTTAGGGTCAGCAATCGCTATGGATAAGTCTGTCACCAAGCACATGTTGCGCTCGGCTAATTTACCAGTGTTGCCATGGATTGATATCTCAATTAGTGATTGGCAAGACGATGCGCTTGAGGCCGTCTCAAATATTGCGCAGCGCTTTGGATACCCGATGTATGTTAAGCCAACAGACCAGGGCTCTTCAGTTGGCATTTCTCGAGTTGAAAGCAAAGACCAGTTGACCTCAGCCATAGATAAGGCGTTCGAGTTTTCCGATTACATCTTGGTTGAGCCGGCAGCTGAAGGCGCAGAATACGAAGTGGCGATTCTTGATGGGGATGTGCCAGTGGTCTCACTGCCAGGTGAAATTGAGGTTGATGGTTGGTACGATCACGACAACAAATACAATAATGATAATGCAAAAATCATTGTTCCTTCTGAGACTATTTCGTCGCGTATGGCTGAAGAATTACGTGACGTAGCATTGAAAGCATTTCGCGTGTTACGCCTTGAGGGTTACGCCCGCGTCGATTTTTTACTAAACAGTAAATCCGGACGTTTCGCTTTGAATGAGGTGAATACTATTCCGGGGTTCACCGACATTTCGATGTTTCCTAAGCTGATGCAACATTCTGGCTACGAGTTTGATGTGTTGGTCGATAAGATGATCGACTTCGCAATAGCTAGTACGCCTGTTTCAGGCAAAACACCGAGCCGCCAGATAGTCGAAACTGTTGCGTAGCAACTGGGTGCACCTTAAAACCGCGCGCTGTCAATTTTTCATATAACGCATGGCAGCCTTGCTCGATGAACACGTTGTGGCTATCGGCGCAAAATGCATTGCCGGCGAATTGGTAAGCTTCAAAATCACTAAGCGCAAGTGCCTCCGGAAAGGCCGCATTGAGGAGTTCTAGGCCTTTATCATCAAAGGCATCGCTAATGAACAACGCGGTTTGCTCATTGAGGCAAGCGAGAGCGGTGTCGAGGTGATAGAAATCTTCATGACGCAACTCGTAAAGTAAAATGTCTAGCTCGGGGTAAGCATCGTCAATTTCTTGCCA
Organism: uncultured bacterium; assembly: GCA_964011335.1. Classification (GTDB taxonomy): domain Bacteria; phylum Planctomycetota; class UBA1135; order UBA1135; family UBA1135; genus JAPKEZ01. The sequence goes on along the minus strand of CAXGOF010000157.1, from coordinate 2,840 downwards.
TCCACGTAAATCACTGCGTTGCCCAACAGCGGCATGCAGTAACAATCGTTGCGGATGCCAAAGGCCATCACCATGCCCCTCGAATTTAATATTGGTGGCCGACAGGCTCTTTATTTCAAAGCCTTGATCAGTGAAAAATTGTTGGTGCACCTCAACTTCGGCACGCCGCGACAAATGGGCCATGCTAGTACGCCATGCGTGGCGGTAATGCGGCACGATAAAGGATGGGTTGGCTGTAAATACCAAATCGTGCATTCCACCTATCGCTGGCAGTACTTCTACGTTGAGCCCGTTATCAGCAAAGGAGTCATGCAGTTGTTGCCACTCTTGCATAGCGGCTTGCTTATTTACTTTTTGCAACTCTCCATTCTCGTCGCGCATATGGTTGTTATGCGCTTCTTTAACATCAAAGAAATCAGCCGCCGCCATTAGTACAGATTTGGTCGGCTCAACAGCGGGGTAATCACTAGCGCGTCGCTGCCACTCGCTTAAAGTGCGAATGATGGCCATTAATAAACGTCACGCTTCTTGGCAGCAAGCTGTGCTAAGTATAACATGACTACCGTTATGACTATCAAGACCAAGACGCTAAGCCCGTCTGATGGTGGGGTCGCGCTTGGCGGTAGTAAGCCAGTAGCCACTTTTTCTATACCACACATCGATTTGGCCAATCCCATCACATAATGGTGTAGTGACCATATTTTTGCGTCGCCAGGCAATGAACCGACTACGGTTCCCCAAAAGAACAGCAAGAACGCCGCCCACAACAATGGCTTTTTAGACCAGATAGCAAGCAACACGCAAAGTGCGCAGTAAGGAATCACTGAGAGAATTAACAATAGGCTGTGCATGAGCCCCAGGTTCATTACCTCACCGAATGAATCAGGCGTGAAAATTCCGAGAACTAGCGATGGGGCTAGGGCGGCGAGCAGCAGTAAGGGTGTCGCCGAAAGGATACTTCCTAAAAGTATGCCGGCCACGCATGCCCATCTCGGAACGGGTCGCGTGAAGATGTAAGCTATCGCGCCTTTCTCATAAAGCGATGCGACGGTTGGCAAGGTTAAGAATAACGCAATAAACGGTAGAGTGAAGTAGACGTTTATTGGCACGATATATTCGCGTAGAAAAACTATAGGGCTGAAGTCCTCAACACCGTACCGAATTGCAAGAAAACTGAGGATGGCTGGAATGAGCGCGATAGCTGTAAATACTAGAACGCCGGCATTTTTCATGCGACTATTCCAAGTAAAGGCAGCTAAAGATTTGATAGCGTTAATCATGCGTTGTCGGAAAGTAGGAGGCTATAAACCAACTCGAGTTCTTGATCGTCAGTTTCTAAGGTTTCGATAATTCCGCTGCGTCCGTAAACACTGATTTTTTCTAACAAAACAGGCAAGTCAAAAGTATCAAGATGAAAACGACCATCGATATCTTGGTTGAATCCGGTAATCAATTCGTCGCCGAGCAATTCGGAAATCAGCTGGCGAAGGTTCGCGCCCTTTATTGTGGCGCGTCGCGGCTTGCGGTCGATGAGCTTGCGGATATCAGGCAAACGCCCCTCGGCGAGGAGGCGCCCGTGGTGCAGCATCATTAAGCGGTCAGTAACAGATTCGACCTCATGTAAAACGTGCGATGCAAGTAGTACCGTGCGTCCGCTTTCTCCCCATTCGCGCACCCTGTCAATCGTTTGGCGGCGATTAGTTGGGTCCATGCCATTGAGTGGCTCGTCGAGTAACAATAAGTCGGGTTCAAAGAGTAAGGCCTGAGCCACTTTCACGCGCTGGCGCATTCCTTTCGACATTTCGGATAACCGAACATTTGCTTTTTCAGCCATACCCATGAAGTCGAGGGCTTGCATCGCGCGTTTTGTTGCGGCTGCGCCATGTTCGCCACCGAGTACCGCCAACATTTTCATGAAGTCGACAGCGGTCTCGTTCTCAAAGTGGACGTCTTCACCAATCGAATATCCGATGTGACGGAGAACGTGGTAATTCCCAGGTACCATTCTTTCGCCAAATATTTTTACGCTACCCCGCGAGGCGTGAATTTGCCCAGTGAGCAAGCGCATGAAAGTTGATTTGCCAGAGCCATTGGGGCCGAGCAAGCCGAAGACCCCTTTGTCGAGGGTGACATTTAAGCCAGCTAATCCCTGAACTTCGCCATACCAACGCGACAAGTTCTCACATTCAATTGCGGGAGAGCTCATCCTAAGAAAGTACGGCGCTTCAAGCCGCGGTAAACGATTAGGAACGAAACAAGGGATGTCGTAAGCATTACTAGAATGGATACATTTGCTGGGGCCGAAGGTGACCTTCTATTTGTGGGTATCTCGTTGAGCGCGTACTCGCAAACTACACCAGTGTTGTGCAATATAGATAATGCTAATGCATTCGGATTCATAGTAATTGCGAATATCATATTCGCAAGTATCGATAGGACAATGAAGATAAACACAAACGAGATGTTGGTCCAAAGCCCACTTCTGGTGATGGTGGTAATGGCTTGCACAAGTAGCGACAGAGTTACTGAAATGAGTAGTAGTGACCAGAACATTCCAAAAGGGACAATCGCAATTTGTGAAAGATGCGCGTCACTAGAAGTTGCCCAATCAGAAACCCAGACTAACATCATTGGCCCGAAAGTAGCTGCCATTAGAAAACCAACAAAGGCCACGCTACGACCAAGGATGTAGCTGAGCGGGCTAATAGGCCTCGAAAAATAGGCATCTAGTGCGTTAGTCTCGATGTCTTTAGAAATGAGGTCGTAACCAAAGAGTAGCGACAGCGGCAGTAAAACAGGATAAACAAACAATTTTAGTAATCTTAAATATAATATGGAGT
>CAXGOF010000156.1:0-4278 GCA_964011335.1 uncultured bacterium | reverse complement strand
CCTTCGCTACTTTGTATCAAGCTTTGCATGCAGTGTTACGCATGATTGCACCTGTTACCCCATTCTTCGCGGATGCGATTTGGGGCGAACTTGTCGGTGGCGGTTCAGTGCATTTGCAAATGTACCCTGATAGTAATAACGATACTGATGCGGCCATTGCCTCTTCTTACGACGCTGATTTATCCGCAGCGATGAATCCGATTATGCGCGCTTCAAGTTTAGGACGCTCGGTTCGCGAGCGTGTGCAAATCCGTGTGCGTCAACCTTTGTCGTCAATGGTCGTGCATATTGCCAAAGAAAACAAATTGGCAATGTCGCCGCGTGAGTACAGCGATGCTTTACGCCAAGAGTTGAACGTGAAAGAGGTCACCTGGATCAACGGCACTCCCGACTTCTTAAAGGTAAGTGCCAAAGCCAACTTTAAAACACTAGGGCGCAAGGCCGGTAAAAACATGAAGGCTTTGGCGGCATTAATCGGTGATATGCCGCGCGAGCAGATTTTTGCATTGCAAGGCGGTGAGGAATTAACCGTTGAGGCGGGTGGCGAAAGCTACACCTTGATCAATGAAGACATCATCTTGCAAACCGAAAGCGCCGAAGGTCTTGAAGCGGCTACCGATGGTTATGTGACTATTGGATTGAACACCGAAATCAGCGTCGAATTACGGGCCGAAGGTATCGCGCGTGAAATCACCAACCGTTTGCAGACGCAACGCAAAGAAGTGGGCCTGGAAATGAGCGACCGCATCGAGGTGCGCTTGACTGGGTGCGCAGCCGTCCAGAATGTGCTTGATGTGCATGCCGCGGCAATCGCTGAAGAGGTTTTGGCTCCGAGCGGCATTTTCTTTAGCGAAGAGTCACTTGATATCGCTGATAATGCGTACCGACAGTGGGATTTACCCGATGATTTGTCGATAGAAGTGATTATTGGCAAGATTGATGTTACAACCGCTAGTTGAAGTGGTACATTAATTATGTGTCAACGGCATTGTTCAGAGGCATAGGCCGCCGGTTCGATACCTCTTAATAGGAAGCATCGCTCTAGCTAGGGTAAACCTGGCAAGGCTGCGTTCCACTTGAAATTCGGGACTTAGCGTCCTCATCTCTCTGATTGCTGCACACAACCCGACTCTTTACTTCGGTAAAGGGCCGGTTTTTTTATTTTTAGATGGCTGCCGATATTGAAGTAGTGTCGTGGCAAGTGCAAAATAGGGGTATGGCAAACATCCCTAATAGCTTATTATTCTGCGCTATCGTCGCTTCGACAGCCGTTTCTTGTAGCGGAGACTCTGCACCCGAAGGCGGCGCTAGTGAAGTGTCGTTGATATCTCTTGATGCCGATGTGCAAGCGCCTTCAGCGGTGGCTGCGGTAGTCGTGCCTGAGCCAGTCGTTGTCGATGTCGACCTCGATCAATGGAACCGAATGCCAATGGCAGAGCGCAAGTCCGTGCTAGCGCAGTCCGAATATGCGGCAATGTCTGACTTCATAGGCATTTTCGAGGGTAACTCACGTAAGGTGCGCGGCGCAGTAGTGGCTTCTTCGGCGGCAGTAAACGCCGGGTTCAATGCGAATGCTAGCTCTTGGGGTAGTGGAGGGATCGATGCGATTGCAGCTGGCTTCGCATCCTCAACCTCCAATAGTGCAGCTGATTTAGCTTGGGCCGAGGCAGTGGCGGTGATGGCCATTGAAGAAGATGATTTTGCGGTAGCTGGCGCCGCACTCGGCGTGGTTCTCAACGGCATGATGAGTGCGGGTTATGATCGCGCGCGCGTGCTTGAGCTGAAACCGATGATTAACTTGGTCTCTCAGAAGTTGTCGAAGTTTTTGCCTTTCGAGGCTTACCAAGTACCGGCCGGCAGCAGCTATTGGCAGATTTGCCGCGATTTCAATTCGATGGAGGGCAAGGGTTATATGTTGAACGCTGGTTGGATATCTGAGTTTAATGGTAAATCTAATTACAATTTGCGTGAAGATGAAAAGCTAAAGATCCCATCCGCAACATTGAGCATGCGCGCTTGGCGTGGCGAGCGTTTGTTGGCGTTGTATGCCGACGGCGTACCCATCCGCCTTTACGAGGCGTCCTTCGGTCGCAGTGGCGAGCCGACCCCGCTTGGCGCATTCACTTTGGCAATCTGTGAGAAAAAGCCGGTTTACTATAAGCAGGGCGCTTCACCCGTGCCTTATGGTAATCCCGACAATCCTTTGGGAGAACGCTGGCTCGGCTTCAAAGAAGATTCGCAGTATGGCATTCACGGCACAAACAGCGAATCCACAATCGGCAGTTACGAGTCCGGCGGATGTTTGCGCTTGCATAACGCAGATGTGATCGAGTTGTTTGAGCTTGTTAAGTCAGGCATAGCCGTTAGTATTGCTGGCTAATCGTCAAAATTAATGTAATGAACAGGGCGCTGGCGTTACTCATGCTGATGTGGGTTGGCTGCGTGGTCCCAGGCAGGCCTATCCAGGAGCCGACGACGCTACGCGTCATGTCCTATAACATTAAACATGGCCACGGCATGGACGGCAGAATCGATTTTGAGCGTATAGCCGCGGTCATCCGCGAGCAAAACCCTGATGTGGTAACGCTGCAAGAAGTAGATAAGGCTGTTAACCGCTCTGGGGGTGTTGATACGGCTCAGCATTTGGGACAGTTGCTGGGTATGACCCACTATTTCGCTAAATTCATGGATTATCAGGGCGGAGAGTACGGTTTGGCGGTTTTATCGAAGTTACCAATAGCAGAGTCGTACCGTCACCCATTGCCGGATGGCGCCGAGCCGCGTTGCGCCCTAGAAGTCGTGATAAGTATGGACAAAAAGGACTATTTGGTGTCTGTTGTTGCAGTGCATAATGATTGGACGGATGTCGGTTATCGCATTGCTCAGGCAGAGGCTCTAGACGCGGCTTTGAGCGACACTTCGCACCCGGTTATTCTTGCCGGAGACTTTAATGGTTTAGCGGACGACGCATCGCTGTCGCTGCTAGAAGAACGTGGATGGCAGATTGTCGACAAGGGTGGGGCATTTACCTTCCCATCGGTTATGCCCGACCGCCAGATTGACTTTTTTATGCATCGTGGCTTCGAAGGTGTCGCTGTCGAAAACTGGGTAGTAGATGAGAGGATTGCTTCGGATCACCGGCCGATTATTGGCGTGTTTAGCTACCGCTAGTAAAGACCCTCGAAGGGCCTAGTATGCCCCCATGAAGGCATATTAGGGATATATGTCGATATTTCAGGCAACTCGGGCAGAATGCTTAGGTCAAGTTTGAAGGGGTTTCTCGAGCAGAATTAAGTTTTTTTGAGCGGCTCGAGTGAGGCTTCGTTTCAGCAATTTTAGAAAGCCAAAGAAAAGTAAGGCTAATCTGTTGACCAGAGGATTACAGGCTGTAAACTATCCGGCCCTAATACGGTTAGGTGCTCTCGCAGAAAGAAGTTGGCGAAGTTAATTTCACGATAAACTTTAATAATTTTCGGTAAAAAGTTCGTAAAGGACTTGACCCTCTTTCAGAAAGTACTAGACTATTAGGCCGCACTCGCTCAGGCTACGGCAAAAATCGAGCGATGTGGTATCAGGCTGATTGCAGCCTGTGCTCATTTAAAACAAGGATGACCCTGTCACACAATGAATTTGAGTGATACGAGTAAGAGTGCAAGGAAAAACCCAGATCCCAGCTTCGGCTGAGATCGACAATCAAAAGTGAAGGGTTTGATCCTGGCTCAGAGTGAACGCTAGCGGCGTGGATTAGGCATGCAAGTTGAGCGCGAAAGCATGATGAAGGATCCTTCGGGTGACTGATTCGGCGAGTAGAGCAGCGCAAGGGTGAGTAATACATGGCTAACATACCCCATACATGAGAATAACTATTAGAAATGGTAGCTAATGCTCAATAGTTTCTTAAGGCCGCATGGTCTAAAGAATAAAGGTAGGGATCCTTCGGGACCTTCTGGTTTGGGAGTGGGTCATGGGCTATCAGCTAGTTGGTGAGGTAAAGGCTCACCAAGGCTAAGACGGCTAGGCGATCTGAGAGGATGATCGCCCACATCGGGACTGAGACACTGCCCGGACTCCTACGGGAGGCTGCAGTCGAGAATCTTCCGCAATGGGCGCAAGCCTGACGGAGCGACGCCGCGTGAGGGACGAAGGCTTTAGGGTCGTAAACCTCTTTCGCTTGTTAAGAAAAGTGTATGTTAATAGCATGCACCCTGACAAAGGCAAGTAAAGAAGCACCGGCTAAATCCGTGCCAGCAGCCGCGGTAATACGGATGGTGCAAGCGT
>CAXGOF010000155.1:0-4298 GCA_964011335.1 uncultured bacterium | reverse complement strand
AGGCTCGCTTCCTGAATGCGACTTTATCTTCAATGCGCACCAAGTTTGAAACTGCTCCTGAAGATGCAGCAAGCCTGCTTGAATACGGCGAAGCGGTGGTTGACCCCTCTGTAGATTCATCGAAATTGGCGGCTTACACTTTAGTGGCCAACGTCATCCTGTCTTTAGATGAAGTGATTAACAAAAACTAATGGACGACCAGGATTTACTTTTGACGCGGCGCCACTTCTTTGGCTTAGGAGCAGCAGGCATCGGCGGCCTAGCTTTAGATTCTCTATTAGGCCCGGACTTGCTAGGCTTGAAAAACTCTGTGCCCACAACCGGTACTCACTTTCGCCCGACAGCCAAGCGCGTCATCTATATGCACATGGAGGGCGCGCCGAGTCAACTTGACTTGTTCGACTATAAACCCGGCTTGCAGAAATATTTCAACCAAGAGTTACCCGAGTCTATTCGTCAGGGTCAGCGCCTAACGGGCATGACATCTGGGCAAGCGCGTTTTCCGATTGCACCATCTGTCTTCAAATTTAATAAATACGCCAACAACCAAGATGGCGTGTGGTTATCCGAGTTACTGCCGCACACCGCATCGCTCGCCAAAGACATGTGCCTGATTAGGTCGATGCACACTGACGCGATTAATCACGAGCCTGCTTTAACTTTTTTCAACACTGGCTCGCAGCAAGTGGGCCGAGCATCGTTTGGCTCATGGATGTCGTATGGGTTAGGCAATGCCAACGCTAACCTTCCTGCATTTGTGGTCATGATTTCGCAAGGCGCTGGCAACATGCAAGCCCTCGCTGCACGCATGTGGGGCTCGGGATTTTTACCAAGCGAACATCAGGGTTGTAAATTACGTGCCGGAGACGACCCGGTTCTGTATCTCAACAACCCTAAAGGCGTCAGCCGCGACGACCGCCGCAAGTTACTTGATTTAAGTAATGAGTTGAACGAGAAAGAGTATCAACGCACTTTCGACCCCGAAATCCGATCACGTATTTCTCAATACGAAATGGCTTATCGCATGCAAATGTCCGTTCCCGAACTGACGGACATTAGTGACGAAGACGATGAAACACTAGAGATGTACGGCAAAGACGTGCATACGCAAGGCAGCTTTGCTTCAAATTGTTTACGCGCACGTCGTCTCGCCGAACGCGGTGTACGCTTCATTCAGTTATTCCACCGCGGATGGGACCAGCACAACAATTTGCCGAATGAAATTAAAGGGCAAACCGGCGCAGTCGATCGCGCTCAAGCGGCGTTAGTAAAAGATCTAAAGCGGCGTGGCTTGCTCGACGACACCATCATTTTATGGGCTGGAGAGTTTGGTCGTTCGGTTTATAGTCAAGGCGCATTAACCAAAACAAATTATGGGCGCGATCATCATCCACGTTGCTTTAGCGTGTGGCTAGCTGGCGGCGGGATCAAGCCCGGAATTGTTTATGGCAAAACAGATGATCATTCTTACAACATTGCAGAAAATCCAGTTAGTGTGCACGACTTACACGCAACCATGCTACATTGTTTAGGATTCGACCATAAGCGCCTGGATTATTTTCATCAAGGGCGCGAAATGCGGCTGACTGACGTGTTCGGCAATGTGATTAAACCAATTCTTCAATGAGTTTACTGCTAGAATTTTTTGGGCGCTTGCACCCCATGCTATTACATTTGCCCATTGGAATGTTATGCGCTTTGGGTATCTATGAATTTCGCGCTTGGCGTAAAGGCGATCCACCCGCACCAAAATTCTGGGTTTACTTGGCCGCCGCTTGTGCGGCATTTGCCGCTGGTTCTGGGTGGCAACTGCATCAAGAGCCGGGCTATGTCGAAGACTTTGCCCTTGAATGGCACGAGCGTCTGGGCATTGCCACTGGCCTTAGCGCAATACTTTGCGCAATGCTGTACAACAATGTCACGCACTATCGCAAGATCTTATTGCTAAGCGTTGCGACGATGCTAGGTGCCGGACACTACGGTGGCACGATGACCCATGGCGAAGATTTTATATTTGAGCCATTCCTGCGCCTAGCAGCAAACAACGAGTCTCAACCACTCGCTAGCGTGGTGAGCTATGAGAGAGATATTGCACCTGTTTTCAAAGCCAAATGCTCTAAGTGTCACAGCGCTAGCAAGCAGAAAGGGGGCTTACGTTTAGACACACCCGAATGGATACTCAAGGGCGGCAAGGCCGACGGAGCCGCAGTCAATGTCGGGCATCCTGATGGGCACCCTATTCTTGAAAGAATCCTGCTAGATTTAGAAGACGAAGATCACATGCCCCCCGAGGGCAAACGTCAGCTAACTTTAGAAGAGACTGATTTAATAGCCGAGTGGCTACAGTTAGGCGCGCCATTTGGTCCGCCATTGGCAGCAGCCGACGCCGCGGCAGTGCAACGCCTGCGGGACAACTTGGTGCATGTGCAGACGATTTCTGCCGAGAGTAATAAATTGTATATCGACTTTGCAGCGACCGCGACCGATATCAACAATCAAAAAGTGACCGAGCTATTAATGCCGATAAAGGACAACATTGTCGAATTGTCATTAGCGCGGGCCGCCCAAATTGACGATGGCATCATGCCTCTAATCGCGCAGATGCCGCGCTTAGAGGTATTAAGCTTAGTCGGTACTTCTATTACCGCCGCCAGTGAAGTGGCGCTTAAAGAGATTACCACGGTACACTTGTTCGGCACTGCCATTCAAGCCGAGCAACCTAGCAACGCCTTGGCCACTGAAATACTTGCTGAAGGCGAGATTAAACTCACGAATAGCGAGTGCCCAATAACCGGTGAAATGATCGACCCTAAATATACGATTGTGTATCAAGGTGAAGAAATTCAGTTTTGTTGCCCGAATTGCCCAAAAACTTTCTGGGAAGACCCGGAAAAATATTTAGGCGCCAAGTAAATTAATCACTTGTCATTTGGCTGATGGAATAGTGCCCTACCGAGGTTAAACATGCTTAAGGCAAGCACGATGTATTCAACGGCATCTACCCACTTGCATTCTGAGTCAAGCCAATCGAAGTCAAGCGCATTGATGGCTAAGCTGAGTGGCACTAAAATTAACAGTCCAAACGCAGCCTGAAAAGACGGGGAGTGTTGAAGGCGACGCAGTTTTGTAAACAAAAACACGAGCATCGCGAGGTATGCAATGAAGAAATATTCCATTGCAAGGATTATAGCTTTTGTCGAGACAGAAATAAAGCGCTAGACAACCCGGAAGCACCAAAAATCATACACATCACTACAATTTGGTAGCGCGCAGCGACTAACGGCGATACGCCAGCCAAGATCTGTCCCGTCATCATGCCTGGCAGCGACACCAGACCGACAGCGAACAAAGAGTTGATGACCGGGATCATAGATGTGCGAAATGAAGATGCCCGAGCTTGCTCAAAATCATGGCCGTTTGCGATCTCTGAGTAAAATCGTTCGCCGGCCAAACTGACACTATTCATGGCGCTGGCGAAAATCATGCCGGCCAAGGGCAATAGTATTTTCGGCGCGAACCATGGATCAATTTGCAGCACAGCCTGAGTAATAACAACTAAAGTTAAGCCACCCCCCATTAATACGGATAGCAACGCGCTGCTTAATAGTTGCTTGCGCTTATCAGGCAGGGTGCGTAAAGCAATCCAGCTTGCCACGCCAACCATTACCGCTAATACCCCGACTACCTGCCACGCATTTTCCGACTCAAAGATAAACGTTAAGAAATAACCTACTAACAACAACTGGCCGAGCATCCGTAACAAGCCGTAGCACGCAGTGCCAAAACCAACTTGCCATTTAAACAAAATCGCCATCACCCCCGCTACAGGGATGAGGGCGATTGCTAGTTGAGATAAACTAATCTCAACCATTATCGCCTTCGTCGTAGTAATCGAGACAGTCGAGCGGCATCCCGGCTATTTATGATTATTCAAAGCCAGCTAAGTTCTTGAAAAATTTGATAATCCCATCAACAAAAGCAGGGGGTATTTCGTTAATTACACTCATAAATGATAGATTGTCATTCACTCCGACAGCTATTGCAATAGACACAGTCAATCCAATTAGGGCAAAAGTCGCATCTTTTAGTGCTAAAGCCATTCCAGAAGCAACAGTGTGCGAGCCTGATTTTGTTAGAGCCATTCCTAGTTCCCTTCCTGCAAGTAATCCAATAAATACCCACGTTGTACTCATTGGCACTTTAGAATGTAGTTTGAAATAAAACGATATTATACAATATATGAAATCAATAAGAGTAGCAAATCTCACGTCCGTTACCACTGATTTTTCTGTAACAAT